>JABABY010000086.1 GCA_014237955.1 Planctomycetota bacterium | reverse complement strand
AAAACCTCATAAAGACCATGTTTATCAAAAACATCATCTTTTACGTGTAACACCTTCTCGTTTTCACTTTGAAATACACCGGAAAGCAATTTGATCTTTCAAGAATAGACACAAGGTGCATCAGTACTAGCACTGCATGATTGAATTTTTCTGTACCTGTTTGTCAAATTCTCATGCCACGCTTGCACCGCTTGCAGAGAAAACTGAATATTCGGACTATTTTAGCCGAACGTTACCAACTGCATCGGTCGATAACTGAAACACTACAGCAGGGAGGCTGTTGCCCGAGTAAGGGAGTGTACGATGCAGAGCAACCATCTCAAAGTTTATCATGGGCCACAGGCCGATAATGCAGAAATTGATCACCATACATCAAACTCTATTTCTGTTTCGCTTGGCCAGATCTTTCCACTTCTAGCTGAAGCGATCCAAAGCAATCGGACTTGGCTTCAGGATTTTTCGAATGACGAAGTGACTATTTCCACGGATCTGTATGAAGTCATCCTGGCATATCAGCATTTTCGACGCCCATCGGCCTGATAACACGCACTGAGTACAATCTTCAAAAATTCGGCGCTAAAAGGCGCCGTTTTTTTTTGGCCGAAGCATACAATATCAAAATGGATCCGAGGCTCTCTAGCGCCTTCAATCCTAGGTTGCCTCGTATAAACGGGGGCAGAATCTGCTCAACGACAAGTAGTCAATCTGCTGGTAGTTTCATTGTGTTCTTATTGAGGAGTTCTTTTGGTGTCGGAAAAAGGAAGTCACCCTGAGTTTCAGGGCAAAGAATATCCCGATGCGCCGGGCAGCGATGACCCCAAATCAGAAAAGCGGATCGGGGATCTGATTGAAAGAATTCAGGATTCGGCTGAGAAACTGCGTGTCGACAATACCAGCCGAGGGGATTTGAAAATCCTCAGTCGTGCATTGCGTGAATTGAGATATGCCTTCAAAGTTTTTTCACCTTATCGAGGGCACAGGATCGTAACCGTATTTGGATCGGCACGAACACCACCGGATGATCCTGCCTATATTCAGGCGATTGATTTCGGGCGGCGCATGGCTACCGAGGGATGGTTTGTCCTTACCGGGGCAGCAAGCGGCATTATGGAGGCTGGCCACCGAGGAGCCGGACGCGAACAGTCTATGGGCCTGAACATTATGCTACCGTTTGAACAAGATTCAAATCCGATCATTCGTGGTGACCATAAATTGGTTCATATGAAATATTTTTTTACACGAAAGCTAATGTTTGTCAAAGAATGCGATGCAGTCTGTCTGCTACCCGGTGGCTTTGGAACTCTGGACGAGGGGCTGGAAGTTCTTACTCTTCTGCAAACAGGAAAACGGGATCTCGTTCCGGTCGTTTTTTTAGATGCTCCCGGTGCCACGTTCTGGCAAGATTGGGATGGGTTTGTCCGCAATCGCCTGCTTGAGGAGGGCATGATTTCTCCGGATGATCTTTCGCTCTATACATTAACCGACAACACCGATGAAGCCATTTGTGAAATACTTAACTTCTACCGCATGTTTCACAGTATGCGGTATGTTAAAAACAAGCTCGTCCTTCGCCTTCAATATCCTTTGACCGAGGAGACTCTCGAGTTTCTCAACGTCCATTTCAAAGATATTCTTTCCAGTGGAACCTTTGTGCAGTGTGGTCCTTTAGAGGAAGAGCAGGATGAACCCGAACTGTTGGACCACCACCGCATCGCCTTTCATTTTAATCGGCGCAGTCTAGGTCGACTTAGACAACTGATTGATGTGTTGAATCAGTCCGAACCGGCACGATAAAATGTAGGCCTTCTCGCGCAAGACTTGACTCGCTACCGAAAAACACTTTCAAGACAATATGGCTCGTCCGACGACTCACCACGTCCGAATTCGATCGTGCGATCAAAAGGTTCTAAGGCCCAACCGGTGAAATACGTTTATCTTGATTACAACGCGACGACCCCCATCGATCCTACAGTCCATAAGGCGATGGAACCGTTTTTGAAAGATCAATTTGGAAATCCGTCGAGCAATCATGCCTTGGGCCAGCAGGCCGCCGGTGCCATCGACCAGGCTCGTTCCCAACTGGCTGATCTGCTCAGTTGTCAAGCTGAAGAGTTAATCTTCACGTCGGGCGGCACGGAAAGCAGCAACCTGGCCATCCAAGGTATCCTGCCACAAAGTGGAAAGAGCAATCCGAGACACCTCATTATCTCGGCGATCGAACACCCGGCTACTGTCGAACCGGCTAACTCGATGTGCCGGCTAGGACACAGCTTGACGGTGGTCGGTTGCGACCGAGAGGCCGTCGTTGACGTCCAAGAGGTAGCCAAAGCGATCCGGCCAAATACCTCTCTGGTAAGCATCATGCATGCCAACAACGAGGTAGGCACACTCCAGCCGATCCATGCAATCGCGAAGCTTTGCAGAAGTTCTGGGATTCTCTTACACGTCGATGTCGCTCAGAGTTTGGGAAAAGTCCCTGTGGATGTCCAAGAACTTGGAGCAGATCTACTCACGATTGCTGGGCATAAATTGTACGCCCCAAAAGGGATCGGCGCACTCTATATTAAAAAAGGCATTGGCTTGCACCCATTGTTTTTTGGGGCGACTCAAGAGCAAGGATTGAGTCCCGGAACAGAAAATGTTTCACAAATTGTGGCTCTCGGGGCGGCTGCGGAATTAGCCCAAAACCGATTAGAGGCCGATTCGGAAAGAATTGGGAAACTCCGCAATCTACTTGAAGTGCAACTCAAAGATGGAAGCGGTAACCGAATCACGATCAATGCCGAGAGAGCCGAGCGCCTACCCAACACGTCGAGTACAAACTTTCCGGATGTCGTGGCTGTAGAATTACTCGCCACTGTGCCAGAACTCTGTGCCTCTACCGGCGCAGCATGTCATAGCAATACGACACATATTTCAGCAACACTCGCTGCCATGGGAATAAGCGAGGAGGTCGCACGAGGCACAATTCGCCTGAGCCTGGGACGGCATACCACTGAAACACAGGCGGCGTACGCTTCAGAACAACTGCTTGGAGCTTGGCGAGGATTGTCCGGATGCTGAGGCGACCCGATCTCCCAACAAAGCGGTGGCCTACATGCCCTCCTGTATCATTCTGGAGCGTGCCATCGCGTCCTCAGCTTTCTGAATGTAGTCCTGATTATTTGTACCTGCATACGCCCGCTGGCAGATGACACTCAGTTGTGTGTAGCTAAATGGATCATCTGGCTCAAGTTGGCAAACTTGCTGGGCATGCTCAACTGCCTCTTCATGTTTGCCGAGGCGCCCTTGTACAACCGCCAGGGCGGCATGCGCCAGGGCATAATTGGCATCCTCTGTCAGAATTTCCTGATATTTCGCGGTTGCCTCCTCCAACTTGCCTTCTGTCTTCAATTGATCCGCCTGATCATATAACTCGTGAATCTCCGGCATTCCGCACTCCGTCAAAAAATGGTCACTTGAACTTTCGAAGCAAATTACACTCCTGAGAAGGTTCATTCTTATCCACTTATCGCGGCTGAGCAAGAGTTGTCAAACCGAGAGTTTATGCATTTTTTTGGAAATCGACACATTCGTCTGAATTGTGATTTGCACACAAGTCGATACTCTCTCTGATGACGCTGAGTGTGGATTCTTGTAATCCAAAAATAGTAAAACGTCGCATCGGAAACACCTTCGAGATTGTACGTTGAATATCCATCCTACCGCCATCATTGATAGCAGTGCCATACTCGGAAACGACGTGGAGGTTGGTCCCTTCTGCATTGTTGAAAAGGATGTGGTACTCGGTGATGGGTGCCAATTGGCCAGTCGTGCCATTATCAAAGAAGGAACCCGCCTGGGCAAAAGTAATTGCGTCCATGAAGGAGCTATTTTAGGTGGACTGCCCCAGCACATACAACTTCCGGAAACCACTGGTTCTCTACAAATTGGCAACGGCAACACATTCCGTGAAAACACGACCATCCATCGTGGCCTGCAAGAAAAAGACCAAACCATTATTGGCAATAACAATCTAATTATGGTCGGAGCCCATGTTGGTCATGATTGTCATATTGGCCACCATGTGGTTTTAATCAACAACGTGATGATTGCTGGCCATGTCACCATTGGAGACCGAGCCTATGTCGCCGGTGGGGCAGCCGTTCAACAATTTCGTCGTATTGGTCAACTTGCTGCGGTCGGTGGCTATGCGCGGGCTGTCAAAGACGTACCTCCCTTTGTAACACTCGACGGTTACACGAGTGGCGTGGTCGGCCTTAACCGGGTTGGGCTGCAACGCGCCGGTTATAAGCCCAATGAGATCACAGCTCTCAAAAATGCCTATCGCCTCATCTATCGCAGTGGGCTTCCCTGGAAGGAAATCCTGGAGCGATTAAAGGTCGATTTTCCGTCTGGCCCGGCAGCTGATTTTTATTCATTTCTTGCCGATGGAAAATATGGCTTTATGCCGGAACGACGCACTCCTGCATCTGCGACAATCAAGCTCTATCGTGAAGATGGCTTCGAAGCCGAAGGCGAGCAGTCGTTGACGAAAGTCGGCTAGCACGAGTCGGCTTCCGTCGAAAGATTTCAATCGACGGAGTTCTCCGTCGATCGTGTTATCACTTTACAATGTCCCGCTCTCTGAGTAGTGCCACAATGGCCTCAACACAGGACTCGATCGGCATCGAGTGGGGCTCAAGAGTGAGGTCGGCAGAGACTGGTTCCTCATAGGCTGTGGTAATGCCTGGAAAGTTCATGATTTCTCCAGAATCTGCCATCGCATACATCCCGTTCGTATCCCTCTCCCGGCAGACCTCGACGGGAACATCCAGAAAGACCTCAAAAAATCTTTCCGAGCCAACAACTTCTCTGGCTCGATCTCGGACCTCTTTTCTTGGGGCAAGAAAACTAGCAATTGTAATCAGGCCAACATCATTTAAAATTCTCGCACATTCAGCAGCCCGCCTCATATTTTCGCTACGCCCTTCTGGAGTAAAGCCGAGATCCTTACTGACACCGAGGCGCATCTTTGGCCCATCCAACACAGCACAGGCACGCCCCGCATCGAACAGATATCGTTCGAGGGCCTGGGCTACATCTCGTTTTCCAGATCCGGTAAGTCCCGTAATCAGAATCGTCGCACCTCGCTGACCAAAGCGAGCTGCTCGCTCTTCATCCGTGACCTGACTCAATCTTTCCTGCATCTCCGCACTGACTGGTTCTGCATCCCAGTGGTCCTGGGAGGGACCACCCTGCATTTCATCCAGGATCATCACAGCACCAACTGTCACGTTAGTAATCCGATCGATAATGATCATGGACCCGGTACCTCGATTCCGTTTGTAGGAATCAAATTGTATGACATCATCAAGATCGATTTCGCATCGGCCAATTTCATTCAGGACCAATGAGGGCGCTGGCTGGCGGTGCAGGGTATTGACATCAATGCGATAGCGCAACGACTGTACTGTTCCAGGCACAACCTTCGTCGTCTGCTTGAAGAGGTACTGTGTGCCGGGGACCATCGGCTCCTCACCCATCCAGACAACCATGGCATCCATCCGCTGACTCACGCGTGGCTGATTTCCAACACGTACAATCATGTCACCACGACTGGCGTCAATTTCATCTTCGAGCGTAAGGGTAACCGATTGCGGTGTGAAAGCCTCTTCTAAATCTCCATCAATAGTAGTAATCGACTTTACACGGCTGGTTTTGCGTGAAGGCAAGACCATGATCTCATCACCTTTTTGAATGGTTCCGGAGGCAACCGTTCCACAAAAACCGCGGAAATCCAGGTGAGGCCGGTTCACATACTGCACGGGAAAACGAAAATCCTGCAGATTGCTGTCCGAGGCAATGTAAACATTTTCGAGCATGTGCATCATTGTATTACCGTCATACCACGGCATATTTTTGCTGCGTGCAACCACATTGTCGCCATCGAGTGCCGAGATGGGAATAAAGTGAACGTCGTCTGAGGACATTCTGGCCGCAAACTGTATGTATTCATCCCTGATATCCTGATACACCTCCTGTGAATAATCAACGAGGTCCATCTTGTTGATTGCCACGACGACATGCTTTACTCCCAACAAGGATGTGATAAAGCTGTGTCGCTTGGTTTGCGTTAACACTCCCTTGCGCGCGTCGATAAGAATGATTGCCAAATCACAAGTAGAGGCACCTGTGGCCATATTCCTCGTGTACTGTTCGTGTCCCGGGGTGTCGGCAATGATGAATTTTCGTTTGGAGGTCGAAAAATAGCGGTAGGCTACATCGATCGTAATGCCTTGTTGCCTCTCATCATCGAGTCCGTCGGTGAGGAGGGCCGGGTCGAGTCGACTGCCAATGGTTCCATGCGTCTGCGAGTCTTTCTCCAGTGCTGCCAACTGGTCCTCATAGACCATTTTGGATTCGATCAACATCCGACCGATGAGAGTGCTTTTACCGTCATCGACACTACCACATGTCAAAAACCGCAGCAGTTCTTTCTGTTCGTGCTGCGTCAGATAAGCATCAATATCGGAGGCAATAAGTTCTGATTGGTGCGACATCATCTAAATTAAAAATATCCTTCCTTCTTCTTCTTTTCCATCGATGCCTCCTTGTCCCGATCAATCATACGCCCCTGACGCTCGCTCGTTTTACAAAGAAGCATCTCCTGAATGATCTCCGGCAGTGTGGTGGCCGTCGATTCGACTGCTCCTGAAAGTGGATAACAGCCAAGTGTTCGAAAACGAACCATTTTTTTTTCTGGTATTTCGCCAGGCTCAAGTTGCATGCGATCATCATCAACCAACAGGGTAACCTCGTTACCTTTTTCATCAAAACGCCGCACGACTGGTCGGCGCTTTGCAAAGTACAGCGGCACAATAGGAATTTGTTCTAGGTGGATGTATTGCCAGACATCCAATTCAGTCCAATTCGAGAGGGGAAAGACGCGTATGCTTTCTCCGGGGCGCACCTTGGCATTGTAAAGGCTCCACAATTCTGGGCGTTGATTTTTCGGATCCCAACGATGGTTTTTGTCCCGGAATGAAAAAATCCTCTCTTTAGCCCGCGACTTTTCCTCATCTCGCCGTGCACCGCCAAACGCTGCATTAAAACGATATTTATTTAACGCCTGCTTCAACGCATCGGTCTTCATCAACTCGGTATGCTTATCGCTATCTTCAAGTGGGTGAATATTGTGTTTGCGACCTTCTTCATTCGTGTAAGTGAGAACCTCCAGACCAAGTTCTTTTTTTGCATAGCTCTCGCGGAACTCAATCATCTCCCGAAATTTCCAGGTCGTATCAACATGCAGCAGAGGAAACGGAGGCTTGGCCGGATAAAATGCCTTGAGGGCCAACTGGACCATGACGGACGAATCTTTACCGATCGAATAGAGCATGACCGGATTATCGAACTCCGCAACGACTTCGCGGATGATGTGGATACTCTCAGCCTCTAGCTGCTTCAGATGTGTCAGGTTATAGGAACTCATATGCGGGCCAAAGGTTCAAGAATATGGAAAGAAGCAATATAGGCGAAATATGGAGACGTCTCAACGTCACCAAAACAGAATGTAGCGGGCTAGTGCTTTGGGCGGATGCGTAACAGAACGCTTCGCGAATTGGTCCCCTCTAGGGGATAGTCTGTCAGGACTCGAAGATCCAGATGCTGCAATAGTCCTGCTTGTCGAGCCTCCTTTCGTTCCTCCACCCAGGCCGGGCCTTTGATCACCAATAACTGTCCGATGGCGGCCCAATGAGGTTCAAACCATAGGAGGAGTTTACGTAGCCTCGCAACAGCTCGGATCGTCAGTGAATCAAACGACTCACCCACCACTAAATCTTCAGCACGCCCGTGGACGACCTTCGCCTCAATACCAACCGTTTGCACAATATCCGTTGCCGCCACCGCACGTTTGGCTACCGACTCTGAAAGCGTCATCGACAGATCTGGCCGTAGAATTGCGAGCACCATCCCCGGCACGCCTCCGCCGGTCCCAACATCTAAAACTCGTTCGCCAGGTTCGAGAAAAGATTCGATTGCAAGT
>JABABY010000085.1 GCA_014237955.1 Planctomycetota bacterium | reverse complement strand
GTCAGCAAAAGTAAAAAATAAAATACGTTTTACAGTGGCGCGACACTTTGTATCCCGGGAGAATAAGTTGTGTTCCCTGGGAAGTTAAACCGTCTCGTTCTCCTGACGCCGCCAGGTCGCTCCGCTTTGGCAACCCTACGTGTAGAAGGTCCCCAGGCAGTAGCATTGGTAGAACAATTCTTTCTGCCAGTGAGTGGCGGGTCGCTCTCCGGCCGAGAGATCGGGTCGATTTGTTTCGGGCATTGGTCCCGTACCGGTGGTGAGGAGGTCGTGTTAAGTCAGCATCGCCAGAATCAGGTTGAAATTCATTGTCACGGGGGAACGATCTCTGTGAATCTTTTGCGCCAATCACTACTCGCCGCAGGGTGTGAAGAAATTACCTGGCAGCAATGGATTGCAAAGCAACATTCCGACCCGATTACGGCAGATGCGTTGATCGCACTAGCAGAGGCACAATCACAGAGAACCGCATTGCTTCTGCTCACTCAGGCCGAGGGAGCCCTGCGAGGTGCCATCGAAAAGATTACCCTGCTAGTACAACAGCGTGATCTGGCTGTTGCATGCGATGCCCTCGATGCCCTGTTAATGTATGCACCACTCGGAAAGCACCTTGTTTGTGGTTGGCAGGTCGTTTTGGCCGGAAGAGCAAATGTTGGCAAAAGCAGCTTGGTTAACGCACTTGTCGGTTACCAACGGTCAATCGTTTACGATAAGCCGGGAACGACGCGCGACGTTCTCATCGCTAAGACGGCTTTGGAAGGCTGGCCGATCACATTGACCGATACCGCGGGCCTGCAGCCGACTCGGGATCCGCTGGAGTTGGCCGGGATGCGGGCGGCTGAAGCGAGTCTTGAAAAAGCAGATTTGGTCATCTTGGTTTTTGACGCATCCCTAGCGTGGTCGACGGAAGACGATGCATTGGTCCAACGGTGGCCTGCTGCATTGGTTGTACACAACAAGTGTGATCTGCAAGCCGCCGCCGGTTTTAGGCCGGAAGGGATTCAGAGTAGTGCACAACGCGCCGGTGGTGTTACCAAACTGTGCGAGCAGATCATTCAAAAACTGGTCGGTAGGATGCCAGAAGCCGATGCAGCGATACCTTTTACCGACGAACAGGCTCGCGCCCTTAACGCGGCTCGCCAAGCACTTGCTCGCAGCGATGCTTGCCTTGCTTTGGACCGATTGTCAGCGCCGCCATTTTTTAATGGCCCGCCCCAATAAGACAGATAAGCAGTTGTTTATTTATTGGCCCGGATTGACCCCCGTCGGATTTCCTCTTGTTTGTTGATTATTATTGAGGAAATGGAGGTTCAATTCTTACCCCGATCAATAGATCGACAAACTTTATTTATTTAACCCACTTGTCCAAAATTGCGCCTCTTGGTACGAATGTGGCCTACAAATCTTTCCGACAGCCAAAATTTGGGCAATCAATTCGAATCGGGTTGTTTTGCTCCTCCGCTCTGCCCCTGCCCGAAAATCTGGAGAACATGAAGGTGATCATCCAAAAAACGACTGCCAAACTCACCCTTATACTTGGTTGTCTCGCTTTTTTTGCAGCCCCGGCTTTCGCCGATTCATGGTTGGACGACTATGCTGAAGCCTACAGAACCTCGCAAATCGAGGCCAAACCCCTCTTGGTGGTGTTTGAAAAGCCGTTGGAGCGATCCTCCCAGTTCCAACAGGTGAGTGATTTGTCGCGACGGGAGAAATCGAGTTTGTTGAGCCCTTACACACTCTGTCGCATTGATGTCACTAGCGAATCTGGTCAGGAAATAGCGAATCTTTTTGGAGCGACTCAGTTTCCCTACACTGTCATTACAGACAAGCATCTCAAGCGCATCCTTTTTCGTAAGGCTGGAAACATCTCGGATTTAGATTGGGCGACAATGCTCATCTCCTACCGGGAAGGAACGCGACCAAAGGTCGAGCTATCAACGTTCCGTTCAACGCCGACCGTCTGCTACACGTGACGATAGATCATTTTCGTACCCGTGTGGTACTGAAGTTTGACAGCGCGAGCCGCCCTGTATAATGCAGAAGGCGGCTCGTTTTCATGTGCTGGAGGCATTCATTGTGCTACTCAAACTGATGCTTCTCTTTACGCTCGTACCAATGGTCGAGCTTTATCTCCTTTGGGAAATCAAAGAAGTAATCACATGGCAGTGGACCATAGTGCTGGTCTTGTTTACGGGCTTTGTCGGCGCTCTGCTTGCCAAACAACAAGGACTCCGCTGGCGCCATCGATTGCATGCGGAACTTACGAGTGGACAGGTACCCACGACATCCTTATTGGATGGTTTGATGATTTTTGTTGCCGGTGCTCTCTTGATAACACCCGGAGTGCTCACCGATGCAGCCGGTTTTTTGCTTCTTGTCCCACCCATGCGATCACACCTGCGGGAGCGAATCAAGGTGCGCTTGATGCGTGGTGTTCAATCTGGATTCAATCGACAGGATTCGCAGGGCCAATCGACGTGGCCTCGTGATGTGATCATTGAGAGTCACATCATCGAGCGGGATCCGGCGGATGAAACGGCCGACAACGACGCCTAAGGTGTTTCTTCGGTGGTGATGGCTGGATTTGCCAATACCGAATGGTGCGGTGCGATCGATGGCGAAAGTTTCCGTACGGCAATATCATCGACCCAGACATCGCCAGAACCTTGTAGAGATATAAAGATCTTCAAAGGTTCGTTCTTTGCAGCTTTACGGTAGACAGTAACTGGTTCCCAACCGGATGTATTCTTTTTCCGTGTCGCGAGATCAGGCCCTCCGATCGAATCATACATGAGAAGTTGGTTTTCGCTCTCTCTGCCCAACCCCTCTGCCCGCACCCAGAGGCGGATTTCATAAAAGTGTCCACCAACAATCGGTATCTGGGGACTTTGGACCGTCAGGAAATGGTTGCCTGGCGACGCGGAGTTTTGAGACGGCCGCGCATGGATGTGCATACAGGCACGCCCGCTATGAGGTTGGATTTCACTAATCGTGGCATGGTTTGTTCCCTTTCGGCTGTCCGGAAATAAGGTCTGCCAAGGGGCCGAGAGCAATTCTGGGGGAAGTTCCATTTTGCCGCTGGGGAGGAGATTTTCACTCAGACGGGCATGGGCGGCATACTCCGGCCAACTGTAGGCTGCTGGCAATGTTTCAAAACTCGTGAGACTGACAAGACGGGTTGGCGGGCCGAATAGGTCCACGGCATCCATCCAAAGTCTTCGTTGTGCTGTGCCGATCTGCTCAAAAGCACGACAATCCAATTGATAAGCGTGACGATAATCTTTGACGCGACGTGCTTCGCTTGCTTGTCGCTGCAGACCTTCGGCCTGTGAGATATGGTGCGCAACGGCGGTCGTTTGTACCAAGGGCCGGAGTTGTTGATTTGTTGTGGTTAACGACTCTAGTTCTGCTTGAACAATTTTTGAAAACAACGTTCTGGCCCGGTTTTGAACTGCCGCTAACTGACGGGCGGTTTGACGGATGGTTGTTCGGTCCGTTGAGAGGAGCAGAAGAGTCATGGGACCCAGGCGCGGTAATGTGATGCGGGTGCCACCGGCGATGCGTTGCTGCGAGACGGTTGTGAGTCCCAACGGGCTGAGTGTAAAAGCACGTGCTGTGTCAGGAATGCCAGGAATGATAAAGGCAACAGGATGGTCCGGTGCCGGTATGCCAACATATTGACTTCCGTTCGCTCGGAGGGTTTGCAGAATCAGGTGAACGCGATTGATCTGGATTGCGGAAGCAACCACGCTACTAGGATGGCAACGTACCGGCGTTTTGATTTGGTTTTCGGCGAGCAGTGAATAAATGAGATTTAGTTCAACATTGATCAACTCCAGGGCTGCCGCTCGCCGCATTGTCTCCGGCACCCTTCCATTCAAGGGCGAATCGGAAAGAAACACCAGTCCGCGGACTCCAGCCATTAACGATTCCATGACAAGGCAGCGCAATTCGGTATAGGAAAGGTCTCTTCGGAATGAAAAAGTGGACCCTGATTTTAGTTTTGAAGCGGGCGTTATTTCATCGGGCGTTCGGGATCGCTGTGTTTGGACGGTATTCCAATAGACTTTCCGCTTGCTGCGGTTGTCGATGTGTGTTGCTAGCCAAGCGGCATAGTCCCCCATTTCCAGGCTCGTTCCGATAGGACATTTTTTTAAGAGGGTGATGTCGCAAGGCGCGAATTGACCTTTTTGATCAGCATATCCAACGATTGGTTTCCACTTGTGAAAACGATCTCCCGGCCTTCCAAAGATATTGTCGGAGTGTTGTTCGCTAGAATCTGAACCGTCATGCCAGGCAAGTACCCGATCCGTTCCCAAAGGGCTGCCGGTTGTGGTCTCTGCGGTACTGCTGTTTTCAGATTGTAGTGGTGGACTAAAGAGCCAGAGGTTGTTTTTGTTTGCTTGCGTTATTTGATCGGCTGTGGGGGGCTGGGGCAGCCAGATCGTGTTGAACCCTTTGCTTTTAAGATATGCAAATGGCTCCCCTTGGTACTGGACGATCAGTGGAAAAAATGGCTTGCCGGCAACCGTGAGTTGTGAATCTTGGAGCTCAATCAAGGGCCCTTGAGAAGATTGGGTTTGCTTCTCGCGGTCCGTTTGTCCTCTGGCAGTAGCGGCTGGATCGATCCTCTTGCCAACAAAGCCCTCGATTTCCAGATCGTCAACCCACACATCCGTAATCCCGGGCCCCCCATAGACATTGATCAGAATGCGATCAATGTAGGCTTCGCGGTGATCAACCTGTCTGCCATCTCCACTCCGCATGATGCGGGCCTGGCGCATGACTCGCTGTGAGATATTGTCTAAAGAAATTTGCTGCCAACGGCCCACATTCTGGTACTGTTCGCCGTACACCCGAAGGGTCATGGGTTTGCCGGTTTTAAGATCTTGCGTTCGTGGCAGGACCACGCGAGCCGCCAGTTGTAGGCCGGGATGGTTTGAGCGAAGCCATACAGAAAGTGCTAGTTCATCGATAACCTGAGCCCGACCGATGTCAGAGGTAGCATACACATACGAACCACCATGGCCAAAAATACGTATCGATTCAGACCATGATCCGCTGTGTACCGGAGAGCGTACGCGTTGGTGTGAGAGAACTTGAAAAGCAGTATTGGCAGGACCAAATTGCCAGCAAGTTTGTGGGCCCTCAAAATCTTCAACAAGGACTGTTGCACCGGCGAGGGGCGAAGCAAACAGACTCCAACCGATTGCCAGAGAATAGAAAACTAAGGCTGGTCGAAATGCGGCCCGAGGGCAATTTGTGGCATACGACCAAAAAAGTTCAGGTTTGATGCAAGATAACGACATATACGTTTAACAAAGGCTTAACGATGTGGCAAAAAAACCACGCGCGCAGCAGCACCGCTTTTATTAGCGTAAGCGGGCCTTGTAGCAGGATTTGCGTCGAATTTCCAGTGTAATTTTCGTTCGGGTGGCCGGGGCCCATAAAATAATTCAAAGATGACAAAATGCTTGCCAAGATTGGGCTTAGGGCGTTAGGATGAAGCATGCGTTGGTTCTGCTGGCACGGAGTGTGCGAATAAAGCAGTCGCAATACTGCAAACCTGGAGAAAAACATAACATGAGTGAAGCACAGTCCCTAATCGCTGAAAAAGTTGAAGAGTTACCCGCTGATCTTCGCAATGTAATGGCCGCTGTTGCATCGTTGCCAGAGCCATATCGCCTGCAAATTGAACCCATGATCAAGCGCGTAGCCAACAGCACCAAGCGCCGTCGCCGAATCTTATCTCTTGTCCAAGATGCCTTGAGCCAACTACGTCTCGACATGAAATACTTGATGTTTGATCTTGAGGCAACACGACGTGAACGAGATGAGTATCGCGAGCAATTGGAAGAAAAATTCTAGGATGCGCTTTTGCAGGGCTGTTGAAATTTCCTAGAGGGTCTCTGCGCTATTGGAATTATAATAGTCTGCCGTTTTTCGATGAAATTCGGAGACATATATTCCAGGGTAATACATTGCGTCGCGCTGGTTGCCTCCATGTCGGGTTTGGCCAGGGTGAGCGGGGTGGACTGAAAATCGTTACTAGAGATTGCCATAGCTGGTGTATCGGGCACTGGCTTGTGGAGGAAGATATCGGGGGGTTTTTCCCTTTAAATGGGTCGATTGAGGGCATTGGGCATGCACTTGCATTGCCTGCCCTTGGAAGGTTGCATACTATGGAGTCATGCTCTAGCGCCTGGAAAAAGCTGTAAAATGCTTTTGATAGCCGTTGTTCAGTGAGCCGTGGATTCTTTGGGGTTGAGTACGCTCAGAAGTGGTGTGGACGATGGCTTCTTTCTCAGCAGAACAACTTGCGCAGGCCGCCTTTGATCTCAAGCTGATCGACGATCGTCAGCTCCGAGATGTATGGTCGTTCCTTGGTAGTCGCAATGTATCGGTAGAAGAGTTTTCCGAGATTCTCCTGCGTCGGGAACTGCTCACCGGATACCAATTAAATCGATTGCAACGCGGCGAAAAAAAAGGCTTCTTCTTTGGCAGCTACAAAATTCTGTACCTGGTAGGTCGCGGTTCATTTGCCCGAGTTTATCGTGCAGTGCATACAGTGACTGGTGAAGTTGTGGCCTTGAAGGTTATCAGACGCAAGGTTGCCACGAACCCAAAGAAGGTTGAAGATTTCTATCATGAAGGTGAAGTCGGGCTGACATTACGCCACCCCAACATTGTCGCTGTTCAGGAAATTGCACAACATGAAAAATCCCATTTTCTTGTAATGGAGTTTGTTGAAGGAAGAAATCTTCGAGAGTTCATTAAAATACGCAAACAGTGTGCGCCGGACGAAGCAATCCATCTGATCAAAGATGTGGCAGCAGCGCTCGATTATGCGTTGCGGAAGGGTGTTACCCATCGCGATATCAAGCTGAGTAACGTGCTTGTCTCAGGCCGTGGAACGGCAAAGCTTGCGGACTTTGGCCTCGCAGGAGCCTTCGATGTCGATGAGGCGATTACTCATCACACAAATCCTCGCACGATCGATTACGCAGCCCTGGAGCGTTCGACCCGTGTTCGACGTAATGATCCCCGTAGCGACATCTATTTTACAGGCTGTATGCTTTACCACCTTCTAAGTGGCCAATCACCATTGCCAGAAACAAAAAATCGTGTGAATCGATTGACAAAATCGCGGTTTGCGAAAGTGGTTCCGATCGAAAAAGTGCTCCCAGACTTGCCACATCCTTTGATGGCCGTTGTAAAAAAAGCGATGGTAATTGATCCGGACGGGCGATATCAATCCCCTAAGGAGTTGCTCATCGACCTGGAAAAAGCACAACGCACTCTGAGTGAGCCGGATCCAATGCAATTGCTGCAGCAAGATGATGATACGGTTATTGAAGATGAGGAATCTCGTACATCGCGACGAAACAAGCCGCGACGTTCGGTGATGCTTGTTGAAGCAGATTCGAAAATGCAAAATATGTTGCGACAACATCTTAAGAGTCGTGGATTTCGCGTTCTCATGACCGGTAACCCACAACGTGCAATGGATCGTTTCCACGAAACGCATCCTCCTGCCCAATGTCTCGTCTTCAGTACCGTCGAAGTTGGCGAATCGGCAGTAGAAGCTTACGAGCAGTTTATTGGAAATCCAGCTACCATTGGAGTCCCTGCGATACTACTGCTTGGCAAAGAGCATCAAAAATGGGCCAACCGGACAGACGGGCGAGATCATCACGTTATTTTGCAGATGCCAATCACTCTTGGCCACTTCCGAGAGGTGTTGGATCGTTTAGTGCCCCACGCTCTCGTCTAGTGTTGTCTCGCAATTCTTTCAGTAGTGCCCCCAAGCAGATCCATTCTAAGGCTTTTCGATATTCATGGCATCCATGAGTAACTGAATATCTTCCCAGGTGCTCTTTTTTGCAGATGGATTGCGAAGCAAGTAAGCGGGGTGGTAGGTGCAGACGACGCGGATTCCCAGATAGTCGTGAAGCGTGCCTCGTAGTTTACCAATCGGCGTTGTGGTATTGAGTAGGTTCTGGGCAGCGACGGCACCAAGGCAACAGATAAACTCGGGTTTGATGATTGCCAATTGGCGATCCAGGAATGTCCGACAGTTGTCGGACTCTTCAGGGTGCGGATTCCGGTTGCCGGGGGGTC
>JABABY010000084.1 GCA_014237955.1 Planctomycetota bacterium | reverse complement strand
TGATTCTGATCATGACCGATGATCAGGGCTACGGTCCGGTCGGGCGTCATGGACACCCCTGGATCAAAACCCCTAATCTTGATGCGCTGCACGATGCGAGTGTGCGTTTTACCCGGTTCCTGGCCAGCCCTACCTGCTCGCCGACACGATCAGCACTGATGACAGGCCGGCATCCGATGCGCAACGGCGTCACCCATACTATTTTTGAACGCGAACGGCTCATGCCCGATGCAACGACCTTGGCAGAGGTTCTCCAAGGCGCCGGCTACAAGACGGGAATCTTTGGAAAATGGCACCTTGGCGATGAGGAACCCTACCAACCACACCGACGCGGCTTTGATGAAACGTTTATTCACGGTGCCGGTGGCATCGGACAGGCGTATGACTGCAGCTGTGCCGATGCACCTGACAACAAGTATTTTGACCCCGTGATCCGCCAAAATGGCTCGTTCGTGAAGACGGAGGGATTCTGTACCGACATCTTCTTCCGCGCGGCAGTCGGTTGGATTCACAAAACCAAAGACCACCAATCGCCTTTCTTTGCTTACATCGCAACCAACGCTCCACATGGACCGTTTATCGCACCACCCAAGAACCGTCAGCGATTTACCGATCTCGACTTCAGCGATCGGCACGCCGGCTATTACGGCATGATCGAAAATATTGACGAAAACATCGGTCGCCTCCTCGACCAACTCGCCCAATGGAAATTGCTCGATGAGACTGTCATTATCTTTATGTCTGATAATGGCATGGCACCGGGCGGTTCGGGAATTCCGGGTCAAAAACTCGGTGCGCTGCCGGACGGTACGCCACTGCGATGTTTTAACGCAGGTATGAAGGGGCTCAAGGGAAGTACCGACGAAGGTGGGGTGCGGGTTCCGTTTTTCATTCGCTGGGACGGCCACATCCGACCAGATCGCGACATGGATGTTGTTGCCGGACATATTGATCTGTTTCCGACAATCGCGGCCCTGGCCGGTGCCAATGCACCTGCCGACCAGGTGGAGGGACGTAGCCTGCTTGGACCGATTGAGAATCAACAAGCCGCATGGCCGGACCGTTATTTATTCACCCACAAGGGTCGCTGGCCGACCGGTGAAAATCCGGACAAATACCAGTGGCAAGATTTCGCGGTTCGCAACGGGAGGTTTCGCCTCGTTGACAACAAAGCCCTTTTCGATATGGACCAAGATCCTGGACAACGCAACAACGTTCTCGAGCAGTATCCCAAAGTCGCCGCCCAAATGCGGGACGCATATGATCGCTGGTGGAAAAAAACGCGACCCCTGATGGTCAATGAAGAGGCAGTACTCTCCCCAACACGTCCCTTCCATGAACTCTACAAACATCAGGATTTGGCCGAGGGTATCCCGGTCTGGCAGGACCCACTCCGCTAAGGCGGGTACAAGGAACTATGGTTCTACTGCTTGACGCTTGCCAAAGCAGCAACCTATCATGGCCCGATGGAATGTACTCTAAAATATGGTGAGAACGCGACGATCGCACTGCAGGTTCCCGACGAACGCTTTTTGGGCGAATATGGGCAACCAACGGGAGATCCCCTTGATGATGTCTCTGCTGCAATGGCCGCTGCCTTGGTAGAACCGATCGATTTTCCCTCCGTCACGGCGGCGACCGTACCCGGGGATCGGATCGCGATTCCTTTGGATCCTGGATTGCCACAAGCGCCCGCACTCGTTGCCGGTTTGGTACAGGCGCTCTGTGAGGCTCGCATCACGCCGAGCGACATCACGGTACTCTGGACCAAGGACGAGAGTTCCGGTGGTGGGATTGATCCCCGCAGCGGATTGGATGAGAAGATTGCTGCCGAGGTGCAATTTGTCATCCATGATCCTAGCGACCGCAATGCAATGGGATATCTTACCGCTTCTGCAGAAAGCCAGCCGATTTACTTGAATCGTGTGTTGCAGGATGCCGATGTCGTTCTCCCTATCGGTTGCCTGCGTGTCAAAACCGCTACCGGCTATCATGGGATCCACAGTGTCGTATTTCCCACTTACTCCGACAACGAAACACTCGGCCGTTACCAGGCCCCGAGCAACGAGGAATCCGATGTTGCCCGCGGTCGTCGCGACAAGGAAAGCGACGAAGCCGCTTGGCTGCTCGGTGTGGTCGCTACGATCCAGGTGATCCCCGGCGCGGGAGATTCCATTCTCCATATTCTTGTCGGAAATCCACAAAGTGTCCTCGCTGAAGGCCAGCGGCGATGTGCTGCCGTTTGGCAATACGAGGTGCCGCAGCGGGCGCAGTTGGTGATTGCCGGAATTGAGGGCGATGCCCGCAATCAAACCTGGGACAATGTCGCGCGCGCCGTCACCTCGGCGCTCAAAGCCGTCGATGAGGGGGGCGTTATCGCGATCTGTAGCGAACTGGCCATTCCGCCGGGCGAGGCGATACAACACCTATCGGCTGCCGATGATTACGAAGAAACATTGCATGCAATCCGGCGACAACGATCAAGCGATGCAGTACCCGCTTCCCAACTTTTGAAAGCAATGCAACAGAGCCGAATCTTTCTGCTCAGTGGTCTCGATGAAGCGGTCGTTGCCGAACTGGGCCTTGCGCCGGTGGCCGATGCGAGCGAAATGATCCGACTTGGAAGTCGCTTTGAATCGTGCATCGTCCTGGCCAATGCGCAATACGCCGAAACGACTATTTCTGCATGAACGCGCATTCTTTTCAGCGGGCGGCACAGACTAACCGCCGACATCGGCCGAGAGGATCAGCAAAACGTCACCCTCCTGCAGCGGTTCACCTGGATTGGTGAGAAATCGATCGCCACCGAGGTTGGCAGCAAAACCGGTCGCCAGATTGCCGCAACGTACACATGTCTGGGAAAACTCAGGGTAACGCGCACCAAGTTCCTCAAGCACATCGGCGAGCGTGCCAACAGCTACTTCGGTATCGGCAACACCGGTCCGCGTTCTGGCAATACCATAAAACTCAACGTGCAGAGGCATGTATGATTGTCGAAGAAAACAAAGAGCGCAATCCAAATCCAAGACGCAACCATCTTACATCCCGATTCTTTGCTTGTGTAGGATAGTAGCAATGCCTAGGTCCGCTTTGCCTTAGCCCGAAAACTCTACCAATGGCTCGGATGATCTTAATCGCGATTGGTAGTCACGGCGATGTCCATCCCATACTCGGTATTGCAGGTAAGCTAAAGCAACTCGGTCACGAGGTAATCGTCCTCACCAACCCATATTTTGAACCGCTCGTGCAGCGACTCGGATTTAGCTTCCGGCACCTCGGAACTGCCGAGGAATTTCAAACCGTAAGCGACAACCCGGCCATCTGGCGACCGGTAAGTGGGTTCAAGCTACTGGCACGTTGGGGCATGCTCCACACGATGGAGCCGCTGTATCAGCACCTGCAGCAACTCTATATTCCGGGCAATACAGCCGTCGCCGCACCGATTACTGCAACCGGTGCTCGGATTGCCCAGGAGAAACTTGGTCTGCCGTTGGCCACCATCCATTTGCAACCGGCCATTTTTCGCAGCATCTACGAGTCGCCGCGATTGCCGCCAATGCTGTTGGGGCGGCACGTACCCAAGTGGTTCAAAAAATTGCAGTTCCAACTAGCCGATCGGCTCCTGGTAGACCCTGTTCTCGCTGTTGAAACGAATCGGTTCCGTGCCACGCTCGGACTGGCCCCGGTCCGGAACATCCTGGATCGATGGTGTCTTTCGCCCCAACGGATTGTTGGATTATTTCCATCCTGGTTTGCCGCACCCCAACTCGATTGGCCTGCGCAGACACTGCTGACCGGATTTCCCCTCTGGGACGAACAGGAAATTAGCAAAGCGAATCACGAAGTCGAAACCTTTCTAGAGGCCGGGCCACCACCACTCGTTTTTACACCTGGAACGGCGATGAAGCATGGCAACGATTTTTTTCGTGTGGCGATGGAAGTGTCCCGGCAACTTGGGAGGCGGGCTATCCTACTGAGCAACCATACTGAGCAGATCCCCTGCCAGCTTCCACCAGACATTGTCCACGTCGATTACATTCCCTTTAGCCAGATTTTGCCCCGATGTGCTGCCCTGATCCATCACGGTGGCATCGGTTCAACTAGCCAAGGGCTCGCAGCGGGCATTCCCCAACTGATCATGGCGATGGCCTTCGACCAGATGGACAACGCAGCACGGGTTGAGCGGCTCAAGGTGGGTTATGGTCTCTCCCGCCGCCAATTTCGCACCCGCCGTGTACAAACGTTGCTCGCACAAATGCTCGAATCAAACGAGATGGCCGCCCATCTTCGCGAGCGAAGCAGCCAGCTCGTCAACGACACTGCCCTCGATAAGACCGCGGCTTTGCTCGAAAAAATGGTCGGGCAAGATCAATCATGATCTTGCCCAGTATCTATAGATTCCCATCCGCTTTATGCCGTTGAGCACATTTTTTCGTATATTCGAATCATTCCCAGCGTAGAAACGCAGGAGTCGATCTGGGGTTCTGCCCGCGATCATGGGATAATGCAACTGCGTGCAAAGAACTCATATCAATTTAATTCCGCAACAGACCACTATGCCACTCTTTGTAACACCCCTGCTGCTTGCTGGTGGATTGCTTATCGCCGTGCCGATTCTGATCCACCTTGCCATGCGTCAACGACCGCAACAGTTGGAGTTTCCCGCCCTGCGATTTCTCCAAGCTCGCAGTACCGCCAATCGACACCGGCTGAAATTAAGACACCTGCTCTTACTGGTGCTGCGTTGCCTGGCACTATTGTTGCTCGCAATCGCCTTAGCCCGTCCCATCTTTCTTTCAGCGGGCATTTTCACCGGCGGCAATGCGCCCGTTGCCGCAGCCCTGGCTTTTGACACCAGGCCGCGAATGAGTTATCGGCACCAAAACAAGACGCGCCTGGATGCAGCCAAGGAAATGGGATTGGAAGTTGTCGGCCAACTCCCAAAAGGAAGCGAGCTTGTGATTCTCGATACCGCAAGTCCTCGGAATCGATTTGACGTCGACCGGGGATCTGCTGTGGAAAAAATCAAGCAGCTGACCACGACAGCACACACTGAAACGCTGATCGATATGGTGGACAATGCCGTTGATGTATTGCGAGAAAGTAATCAGCAACGCAAGGAGATGTATCTTTTTACCGATATGTCGGCTGTCGATTGGGATTCACAATCGATGATCTCGGCATGGCAGCGGCGCCTCGCAGATCACCCGAATATAAATTTCTACCTGATCGATGTCGGTGTCCAGAAGCCGCAGAATTTTTCGCTTGCAGACCTCAAGCTCTCACCAGAAGTGCTCACCGAAACAGGACTTCTGCGTATTACCACCGAAGTCCACGCCACGGGGACCTCTGGCAAGCAAGCGGTTGAGTTGTATTTGCTCGACGAGCAAGGCAACGGCCAAAAACGTGGCGAGCAAATCGTCGATGGCCGCGACCGGCAAGCGACTCAGGTTGATTTCCAAACGCGCGTCGGTAATTCTGGAACCCTTCACGGCTATGTGCGTCTTGCCCGCAGTGATGATCTTCCAATCGACAACATCCGTTACTTTTCGGTAGAAGTCCAAGTTCCCCATAACGTCCTCATCGCAACTGCAGACCCAGCCCACTCCCACCTGTTGGCTACCGCCCTCTCCCCTCCAACTCTGCGACAGCAAGAAGAAATCCGTTACAACGTACAAATCTCCTCCTATGAAACACTCACCGGAAAAAAGTTTTCATCTTTTGACACCATATGGCTCCTGGATCCACCGCCACTTGCTGCCACATTGTGGCAGGACTTAACCACCTATGTTGATGAAGGCGGCGGGCTTGCCATTGCACTCGGTGGCAATGTCGGTTTATCCCCTGAGCGTTTTAACGCCACGGCATCACCGGATCTTCTCCCCGCCAAGCTCGTTCGTCAGTGGAGGGGGCTCGATCTCTATCTCGCACCCGACCAGTTCGAACACCCGGTACTGCAACGATTCAAATCCCGGCAAGACAGTATTCCCTGGCAACAAAATCCTATTTTCAGAATCTGGCAACTAGGGCCATTCTCAAAGGGCACTCGCACTCTGTTGAACTACAGCGACGGGCGGCCGGCACTGCTTGCGCGCAATCTTGGCAAGGGACGGTGTCTGCTTTTGACAACTTCATTATCAAGTGGCACTCGTGCACCCTGGAACGATCTGCTCGCGGCGAGAGAAAACGCCTGGCCTGGTTTTGTACTGGTCCATGCAATGGCAGACTATCTGGCCGGGATTGCAGGACAACGTCTAAACTATCGAACAGGAAGCGTTGCCAGAGTGGGACTGAGCGGTCAGGAAGAAACCTTCGACGCGTACCTGCTTCAAACACCTACAGGTAGCCGACGCATTACAGCGGATGACCGCGGACTGCAACTTTTGATAAGCAATACAGAAACTCCCGGCCATTATCACCTCGGTGCGGGAGGAGCTGAGGGCGTCCAGTACGGTTTCAGTATCAATCTTCCTGCCGAGGCAACCAGCTTAAAACGCGCGGATCTGGATCAACTCTCCAAAGTTTTTAATCCGTCCCAGCTCCCAATAGTGGTAACGACAGAACAGTTGAGTCGCACGCGCGAGGATGTGGAGGGCCGAACGCGATGGGAGGCGTATCCGTGGCTGATTATGATCGTGAGCATTGTTGTGGCTGGCGAGGGGTTGTTGGCCACCTTTTTCTACCGGAAACACAAAGAGACGTGAGTCGCAGTAAGCCCGTCTTCAGGTGAACCAGATGGAACAATGGCAACTTAGCCCAATCACGGATCGTTATTTTGGTGAAGGCGCCTATCTGGTGGTTGCGATTCTTGTTTTGTTGCTGCTGAGCGCATGGACTCTAAGTGTTCTTTTCACACCATTATCGCGCACGCGACGATGTCTGCTCGCCCTACTCCGCATCCTTGTCATTCTGACGCTCCTGGTGGCGATGCTACGGCCCACCCATGTTTTCACGGAATTACAAAAACAATCTGCGACTTTAGTTTTCCTTATGGATCAGTCGCGCAGCATGTTAATTGAGGATACGACTGCGGGCGAGTCCCGCTGGGAGGAAATGAAGAGAGCCATCGCTGCAGCTTCTCCCTACATCCAGAAACTGCGCGAGGAAAAAAATCTGGAAATCCGGGCATACACTTTTGACGACGATATCGAGCGGATCGAACTCGATACCTTGATAGAACAAAATGCCGCGCCCGATGGTATCGAAAGTGCGTATGGAGAGGCTCTGCGCGACGTTTTGCAACGCGAGGATGGAAAGCGACTGGTCGGTCTCGTCTTAATGGGTGACGGAGCCGAACAGACGGTAGAGGTAACAGAGAGCAATTCCGAAACGGTTGCCAAGCAATTGGCGCGGCTCGGGTGTCCGCTGTTTGCCGTACCCTTCGGCCAGCGGGCGGGAACAAATCGTGTGCGTGATGTGGCCGTCGAGTCGGCACCGGAGGATCTTGCAGTCTTTGTGAAAAATCGTCTGACCTTCGACGGCACCTTGCGTGTCTCCGGGTATGCCAACGAAGATCTCCCCGTGCAATTGATCCTGGAAACACCCGAGGGTAAAGAAGAGATCGTGGCAACGGAAAGTGTCCGAGTCGGCAGTGATGGCGAACAGGTCCCATTCCAACTTACGTACATCCCGGAGCAAGCCGGGGATTACAAGCTCCTCGTTCGAGCCGTGCCGCAAGAGGGCGAAGTAACCACGACCAACAACGAACTACCCGCCTTTCTGACCGTTCTCTCGGGAGGATTAAAAGTACTCTACATTCAGGGAGAAGTGCGACCGGAACAACGTTTCTTGCGACGTGCTCTTGCCGCCTCTCCCGATATCGATGTGACCCTGCTGAATCTCGACCCGCGGCACCGAAAACAATGGCCACTAAGAAATTTGGGCCAACACTTCGAGCCCGGTACCTACGATGTCTATATTCTCGGTGATGTTGACTCTCGGGTATTTCATCCGGGTGATCCGGAACAAAATCGGCCCGCTGATCTCCTGAAACTCAAAGAAGCGGTACTCGATGGATCGGGGCTGTTAATGCTGGGCGGATGGCACAGTTTTCGACCGGGCGGCTATCATCATACGCCACTTGCCGATGTCACCCCGGTTGAAATGGATGCGAAGATCGATCGTTTTGTAAGTCAGAATTTTGATGAATCGATCGACCAGACGTTGCATCTCGACGGCCCTCTACAAATGCGACCGGC
>JABABY010000083.1:7991-8243 GCA_014237955.1 Planctomycetota bacterium | reverse complement strand
CGGCGGTCGGGGGGCCAGCAGGTCCCACATAGGCCCGTGGATTTTGGTGCATTGACGGGCAAGCTAAATGGCCGGGTCGATTGGGATCGTAGTTTTCGCCATATGCCGTCATGCCATTCCGCCCAATGCCCGACATACCGCACACGCTACAATTACCATTGCATCCCTCCTGACATCCTTTCGAGGATGGAAGTCGGGAACAGCCAGTATTTCCTGCGAGAACCATCGTGGCGATTAACCCGAATAAGAAAT
>JABABY010000083.1:0-7981 GCA_014237955.1 Planctomycetota bacterium | reverse complement strand
TTAGATACAAAGTGCCCACTGAATATCGTATCGACGGAAGAACCGTTAAAATCCAGCGAATCCACAAACCCACCCACCGAGGGCGACTGGTATGCCCTGTTGGGCTAAGTTGCCACTACTGCTATTAAGTCCCTGCAGTACGACAGTTTGGGCACGCCAGACCAACGACGATGTTCCATGCGTGGACGCTAGCACATTACAAATCCAATCCTCTGGAGAAGTTGGGGAAACGTGTTGCTGGCCAACAAAGCGGCAACCATGCATGCCCAACTCCCCGCCTCCGCCGCTGCATGCTGCTGCTTGGGCGTTGGGGCCGATGAGCGGATAGGGACTCTCTCGCTCTTACCTGTAGTGGGAAGGCGGTTTTTAGAAATGTATCGAAATATAATCAAAATAGTGCAAATTAAACTCTATCCACATGCCTTTCTAGGGCTAGAATCCATTCCGCCCGGCGGGTTGATTTTGTTCAAAACGGTTCGCTCGACATCATTCGATGACCAAAATGACCGACGGTTAGACAATGGCTGACTTGTCTGAGTCAACAGTGATCGCTAGTTTGTATCGTCTATGGCTGCAACCATTCAATATATCGAAAGCGTCATCGAAAGATTCCAGAACGCTCATCAGGCAAATGCGAATACCGATTCGCGTCTGGGAAACATTATCGAGCTAAAGGCATCCGTAGCCGATGAGGTGATGGTGACCGCTGATCTCCACGGGCACCGCACCAACTTCAATAGTATTCGTCGGATTGCCGATCTGGCAAAGCATCCAAGGCGACATCTTATTATGCAAGAAGTTTGCCATGGAGGACCCAGACACCCACATTCGGGTGGATGCATGTCACATCAAATGCTTGAAGATGTTGCTAAACTCAAAGTTGATTTTCCAGATCAGGTACACTTTTTGATGAGCAATCACGAGTGGGCAGAATTAACCGATTATCCCATCATTAAAAATCAAACGGTTTTGAACCTCATGTTTCGCACCGGGATGCAGGAAATGTATGGTCCGGCTACCGACAAAGTGCGCGAGGCCTATGTGCCGTTTCTGCGAACATTGCCCCTAGCTGTCCGTGTGGACGAGGGAATTTGGATTAGTCATACCATTCCTGAAAATGTTCGCAAAAAGGGATTTGACCTGAGTCTTCTCGACGATGAATTAGGTGACGAAGATCTCGTGGAAAATGGGCCTCTATTCCACTTTATCTGGGGTCGTGATTTCAGTCAGGAAAATGCAGATGCTTTCGCAGCCAAAATTGATGCGGAAATTCTTATCCACGGACATGAACCAACAGAGAACGGCTACGAAGTTCCCAATACCCGGCAAATCATTCTTGATAGCCATGGTGACAATGGCGTGTACGTAATGCTCCCAGTCGGTGAAAAACTCTCGCAAAGCAACGTGGTGGATCGGATTAAACCACTGCAAAAGAATTGATTGTTTCAATGGTTGGTAACCGCCCGCCATTCGCAGAACGCCATCATGGTGGGGTCCCACTTGAGTGGGCCATATTTTCTCGCCAGTACATTCTAAATTCCAACGGGCAAAAGAGCGCCCGAGTCTGTTTGGCACACCTTTTGCAACTAGATAACCCCAGATAGTTGTGAGAGTCGGGGCCGGAACAGGCCACGAAGAGTGTACTGGTAAGAGGAATTTTGGGGCCGGCTGTGAAGAGGCTGGAACCAACGGTGGAGAAGAAACTGGCAAAAAAGACTTGAAAATTCGCTTTCTATAGAGAAGAGGCATTCTCCGGAAAGCGAAGACGTAGGAGCAGGGAAGAAGGCAACGGAGCGGAGAAGAAGGCAAACGGGCGACCTATTTCGCCTAAATACAGGCAAGGCAGGATACCGAGGAAAACGGACATCCTGCCTTGCCTGTCTCTTTTTGATGTATCATTTCTGAACACCTGTATTAAAATGATACCTCGGGGGCCGCCTATAGACCCCCTCTAAAGAACTACCATTTAGCGTTGTGCTAACGTTTTTTGGAAAAATTTTGGGGTATGGGCAAAGGGTAAGCCACGACTGCCGGCGATCGCGATCTTGCGGGAAGCATCTTTAGCGGTACACAGAGCGATTCGCAGGGTTTACTAATGGTGTCCCCAATCTGTCTCTCAGGCCCGTAACCGGAAATGGCCCACGATGTCGCCAAAAATCCATTTGATTCGCAACGACGAGCACTCTGTCCTTTGTGGTCTGAAACGAGGCAAAACCAGCCTGCGTTGCTCGGTATTCTTCTTGCGTTTCATTTTGGGTGCAGGACTTCTTTGGGGATGCTTCTCCCCGACATCGGCCGATACCGGTACCACCGAAAACATCGTCGAACAGATTAACCGGCGAATCTACGAGAGCTGGCAAGAAAATGAGGTGATCCCTTCCCCGCCCTGTAGCGATGGGAAATGGTGTCGAAGGGTCTATCTCGATGTTCTCGGTCGGATTCCTTCCATCAAAGAACTCAACGAGTTTGTCGGCGACCGGTCGCCCGACAAAAAGACCCGTCTTGTCAATCTTTTACTTTCCGACCGCTACGACCAAGAGTACGCGCGAAATTGGACAACGATTTGGACAAACATTTTGATCGGCCGTAGCGGAGGAACCGAACGGAGGACTCGTACCAATCGGGACGGAATGCGGCAATACCTCCATGAGTCGCTGCTGCACAACAAACCATACAACCAATTGGTGTACGAGCTGATCAGTGCGCGGGGCACGAGCAAACCCGACGCTGATAACTTCAACGGCGCAGTCAATTTTCTTGCGATGAAATTAGACGAAGAGGCAGTACAAGCAACGGCTAAAACAGCACAACTCTTTATGGGTATTCGCGTACAATGCACCCAGTGCCATCCTCATCCGTTCAATAGCTGGAAGCAAAATCAATTCTGGGAACTTAATGCATTTTTTCGGCAGACGGTCGCACTCCGACGCTTCGAAGGCGGTCGAGACATCGCCTACATTGACTTACAAAACCAAGACTATCAGGGACCTACTGGCGACCCCCAAGAGGCGGAGATTTTTTACGACAAACGGAATGGAGAACGCATTGCCACGTATCCTATCTTTACAGACAGCGATGGCACGCGTACCGAACTTGAACGGAATGGATTCGTTGACGAGGTAAATCGTCGGGAGGAGCTTGCCAAACTTGTCACCAAATCGGGCTATCTGCCGGTAGCCCTGGTTAATCGGATGTGGTCCCATTTTCTTGGCCTTGGTTTCACCAAACCGTTTGACGACATGGGACCCCATAATCACCCCTCGCACCCTGAGCTACTTCAGTTTCTAGGCAAAACATTCCGGGACTCAGGCCACGACCTCAAAGAGTTGATCCGCTGGATTGTGCTTAGTGATGCTTACTCTCGTTCAAGTCGCTTTAATAGCGGCAACATCGAGGATGATCCATTGCTTGGAAATCCGCCCATGTTCAGCCGATATTATCCGCGACAGATGCTCGCGGAGGAACTCTATGAGTCACTACTGAAAGCCACCAAAGCGGATAAGACGAAGTCAAACGTCGCACAACAGAATGAAGACAAAGAGCGTTGGCTTCGACAGTTTTCAACCGCCTTTGGGACCGACGAGAATGATGAGGCCAACACTTTCAACGGGACGATTCCTCAAAGCCTTATGCTTTTTAATGGTGATCTAGTGAAGCGGGCTACCAGTACAGCACCGGGCAGCTTTTTGGAACAGGTTTCCAATGACGGGAATCTTAGCAACACCGAGAAGATCAACCGACTCTTCGAGGCTGCACTTGCCCGTAAGGCAAGTCGCCAAGAGCGCAAGTGGGCGACTACGATCATCCTTCGCAATCGCGAAAGTGTGGCTGACGCCTTACAAGATATTTGGTGGGCCCTGCTCAATACCAATGAATTTATTCTTAAACATTAGAAACGGAACTAGATGTTCCCATAGATCCCTGGAAAAAGGGCATCATGACCGACAGTTTCAGTGTCAAAATGAGCAACTTCGCTTACACTGCCTATAGAACGCGGACAAATAAAACGGAGACTTTGTATGACTCTTTCCTCCCCAAAACGTTCTCCCGAAATGGCGCGACGTCATTTTCTGCAGCATCTAGCTGGCAGCAGTGCAATAGCAGCGCCAGCTTGGACCCTAATTTCATCGCTACAGGCAAATGCTACGGAAGTACGCAAAAATAAAAAGGCATTGATTTTACTTTGGATGGGAGGTGGCCCTGCAACCATTGACATGTGGGATATGAAGCCGGGCAGTACCACAGGCGGTCCGTTCCGGCCGATTGCAACTTCCGCTGATCTACAAATTTGCGAGCACCTGCCTCTCATGGCAAAACAGATGCATCACATGGCCATTGTGCGTTCGATGAGTACGCGAGAGGCAGACCATACCCGCGGTCGGTACTACATGCATACAGGATTCGTTCCCAACCCCAACGTGGAACACCCAAGCTACGGTGCCCTCGTCGCACAGCAGTTAGAACAAACGAGATCGGACCTCGAAATCCCCCCTTTTATTTCTGTTGGAGGAAGTAGTATCGGCCCCGGCTTTTTGGGGATGGCGTACGCACCCTTCGCCGTCGATTCAAACGGGCGGATTCGTAATCTTAAAATGGAGACCGAACAAAGCCGGTTTCAGGAGCGCATGGTGCTACTTGACCGGATGGAGTCTCGTTTTATTGGTCAAGGACGGGGAGATGCCCCTAAAGAGCATGCAAAAATTGTAAAAAAAACCGAACGATTGCTCACCAGTGAGCAGATGGGTGCTTTTCAGGTAACCCAAGAACCTGAAAACATGCAGGAAACGTACGGGAACACGGACTTTGGTCGAGGATGCCTGTTGGCCAGGCGATTGGTTGAGGCAGGTGTACCAATCGTCGAAGTCGAATTGGGGGGCTGGGATACCCACAACAACAACTTTACAAGCCTGGAAACAAAGCTTCCCGAAATGGACCAAGCCATGTCGGCCCTGGTCGCCGACCTGAATGATCGTGGTATGCTAGATGATGTCGCCATCCTCTGGCTGGGTGAGTTTGGACGAACACCCCGGATTAACGGCAATGCTGGTCGCGACCATTGGGCTCGCAGTTGGAGTGCTGTTGTTGGGGGAGCAGGATTTAAGCGGGGTATTGCCGTTGGTCGTACCAGCCAGGATGGGACGGAAGTAGAAACCACTCCCTATTCCTCGGAAGACCTTATGGCTACCGTACTGAAAAGTATTGGTATTCCTCTGGATATTCGATTCACGTCAGCCAATGGTCGCCCGATGAAAATCGCTGCCGGTGGCCGACCAATCGATGAACTCCTAGCCTGATATCACCCGATCTAGCTTGTCGCGATCTATCACTGAATCCGCCGGCACCTTCAAAACCATGCTCCGGCTAGCACTACCCGTGCTTGCGGAGCAACTGCTTTTTGCACTGGTGATGCTGGTCGATGTTTGGCTTACCGGTCGCTTTCTCAAAGAAGCGCCAGAATTGGCAGCTATCGGTCTGATTGCCTACCTACTCTGGTTCCTGACGAGCCTCTTCGATTTTGTTGCAATTGGTGCCACAGCGATTACCGCTCGATTTGTCGGAGCCGGCAATAAACAGGGTGTCAGGCTGGTGGCCAACCAGTCCTTGCTGGTCGGAATCGCCGTTTCATGCGTAGCAACCAGTTTGGGTTTTCTCCTAGCCCGTCCAAGCGTAACACTCCTGGGATTGGAAAATGAAGCTGCGCAATTTGCGGTACGCTACTTAGATTACATTCTGCCAGTACTTCCCGCCATTATGATCCAGAAAGTGGGAATTGCCTGCTTGCGGGGTGCGGGCGATATGCTGACCGCTTTCTGGGTAATGTCTCTGGTCAATCTAGTAAACATCGGCGTAAGTTGTACCCTTGTGATTGGCCTCGGACCTTTTCCAGATCTCGGTTGGGACGGGCTGGCAATCGGCACTGCAGCGGCTTATGTAACCGGTGGCCTTCTGGTACTGCTGCTACTGGTTGGTGGTCGCGGTGGCTTGGCTCTTCATCTCCAGATGCTCTGGCCGGATGCTGATATGATTCGGCGGCTCTTAAGGATTGGGGTTCCTGGCGGAGCCAATACCCTCCTCGTTATTGTCTGCAATCTTTGGTTTGTCTCTCTCATCAATCGACTGGGAAACGATGCCGCAGCAGCCCATAGCGTGGCCATTCGTTTGGAATCGCTGGGCTTTCTTCCAGGTGCGGCCTTTTCGATGGCGGCCGCCACGCTTGCCGGTCAATACCTTGGGGCGGGAGATGCTCATCGCGCCGGCCGAAGCGTATTGATGGCCTGTCTGACCGCGTGCGGGATTATGTTATCGATGGGGATCGCTTTTTATTTTGGTGGCCTGCAACTGGCCGATTTTTTTCTCGCGCCAGAAGAAAACGACATCGCAGAGATGTCGGCCCAACTACTTCGAATCGCGGGCCTTGCAATGCTGCCACTAGCCGTCGAAATGGTTCTGGTAGGTGCACTTCGTGGGGCGGGCGATACGCGTTGGCCGCTCCTCTTCACTCTTATCGGCTTTCTTGGCATGCGCATTCCCCTGACCTATCTCGCCATCGATGTTTTTCAATGGGGTGTCCTGGGTGCCTGGTATGCCATGTTGTTTGATCTTGTTGTGCGCTGTCTGATGGTCCTCTACCGCTTTTATCACGGTGGTTGGAAAAACATCCAGGTATAACGTGTGTCTTTGGGCCGGGGATCCCGGTTGGTTTGCTGAGGAACTGCTTTCCCTTAGAATAGAGTGGTTTGGGCGGCTCTCGTGAAACCAATGGTCGGCAACATTTTTGAAGCCCTCGTAGCTCAGGGGATAGAGCAACGGTTTCCTAAGGAACGAAAGTAGGTTTTCAGCCGCTCTAGAGAGGTGCGTTTTACCCCTTCTTTTATAGGCTGTAACGCATATCGGGCATTTCGGGCAAGGCACCGAAAACCCCCCTTATATGCCCTTAACGGGTGTAGGGTACACCTTGAATTTAACCTCGGGCCGATGACCGTCTAGCCAATCTTTGACTTGGGCGAAGTGCGGCAAGCCTTGCAGACAATTATGAGTAGTATCCTCAGGGTAGCGTTTGCTCTCCCTGTGACTCATTTCTCTTGCGACCGCCTGGAGCAATTCCGTTCGCTCCAGAGTTTCACCTTTCAATTGTGCTTCATTATGAAGTTTATTGAAAATAGACTTTGCAATTTCGACATTCTCTCTTTCCCACTGCCTGTATAGTTCGTCTATTTTTTGGTCAACGGCTTCTAAACCTTCAGATTCAATCAAGAATGCCACGTGAGGGCCGGGCCAAGCAAGGGGAGGTGGGTAACTTTGGAGCATCCTATCTAAGTGCCTCTCGCTGTATTGTTTCTTGCCTTTCTTCGTTTCATACGTGACCCTTCCACTATCACGGATTGCCTTAATTATCCGACTCCTTGCCTCGGGGTAATTAAGTTTTGGCAATAAATCGTCATAGGCTAATTCTGCCTCTTGTCGTGCCTTTTGCGTTCGCTCCCTCGTAGGTCGTTCTTCCGTAATCTCCTTAAATGCTTCAAACGCTACCTTATATGAAACGATTTGATTGCACAGGTACTTAGCACTGAGTTGAGGAGAGTTCCCAGCATCAAATAAAAGCTTTCGCTCTCTATCCAAATACGCAGTACAGCAGTTTGCTACCGTCCAACCGTAATAATTTGCGACTTCTTCTAAATGCGACCTCCACGGACCTCTACGCCATTTAATCTGGCTATCGACATAAAGCCAGAAACCTATTTTGGCCTGATGGGCTTGTGCTTCTATTTTACGATCTTCTGATTGGTAATGATCCTCGGGCATCTCCGTTAGATTTTTAACTATTCGTTGCCCGAGAACATCGGCAGCTTTTTCTACCTCTTCCTCTGGACAGATTCTGTGAAGGAATTTTTCAAAAGATTGTGCAAACTTTTGCACAGCGTCTTCGATAGTTTCGCCTGGAGTTCCGTAAGATGGATAAGCATTCATACCCATTAGGATA
>JABABY010000082.1 GCA_014237955.1 Planctomycetota bacterium | reverse complement strand
ATGATTTACGGAGTATTCCAGAAATCCGTCGCCACTATCAGTTCTGGTGCTATTTTTATCCTACTGGTGAGCCGTTTGTGTACACGGCTGCCGATTTGCGGGAACAGATGACGCAGTTGCGAAAACTCTTGGATCCGCAGAGGGAGGAACCCGCTCTTGAACAAATTGTGATGATTGGGCATAGCATGGGTGGATTGATTTCAAGGCTACAATCTGTCGATAGCGGCGATCTTTTTTGGCAGCAGGTTGCCTCGCAGCCACTTGATGTTGCCAAAGCAGATCCCGAAACAAGGAAGCAGATAGAGCGTACTTTCTTTTTCCGTGCAAATCCTTCGGTCCGTCGCGTGGTGACGATTGCCACTCCATTTTCGGGGAGCGATCTTTCCAACCCGACCACGCAATGGCTCGGGAGTAAATTGATCAAACCGCCAAAGATCATCAGCGATTCGTTGATGAAATTAAATCGTGAAAATCCAGATTTACTGCGGGAAGGGATTGCGGATCTGACACCGACCAGCCTGGAGATGCTGGCCCCGGGTTCTGCCGCCCTCAAAGCCCTGGCAGCTGCTGCTCCGGCACCCTGGGTGAGTTACCACAATGTGATCGGTCGTACCGAGCGACGCGATTTGCTTCACAAGGTGACAGGGGATGGCGATGGTGTGGTATCGGTTGCCAGCGCACATGCTGGCGATGCGGTCTCGGAGATCGTCGTCAATGCCGACCATCAGACGATCCACAGCCACCCTCGAACAGTCCTGGAAGTACGGCGGATCCTGCTCTCGCACCTTTCCTCGCTGCAACTCACGAAGGAAGAGCAGGGTACAGGGCGGTTTGAAGCCGCCGCCGCATATTTCCGCTGACCTTTTACTATCCCTCGCCACCCTGAGCTAGCGAACGGGCGGCAATCTCAGCAGACCATCTCTCCGGTGAGCACTGCTGGTAGCCGCTCCGCGGTTTAGGCCCATCTGTGTTGGATTGCAGCTTGTCTTGGCGGAAAATTACCTTGGCGGCATCGTACCCGATGTATTCTGCGAGGGTCGGTCGTGTGCAAAGGGCAGGGGAGAGCAGCCCTCTATCGATGTGGTATCACGGTTTTCCCGCGTCTGGGGCATGTATTTTTTGAGGCGTGAGGCAGTCGGTGGCAGCGGCTGATGGGCCTCTTCTTGCACATCGTCACTGCCAACCTCATCCGTGCTGATTTGTGGCGAACGCATCGATGCGTGGGACTCCTCGGCGTTAAAAACGGGCAACTCGCCCCGTACGATGCGGACCGAATCGGGTGCCTCGATGCCGATGCGGACGGTATTGCCTTTGATCCGCAGTACCGTAACTGTGATGTTATCGCCAATCCGAATGGAGTCTTGCGATTTTCGAGTGAGAACCAACATTGCATACTCCTTTATGCGAGATGAGAAATTTGAAGAGGGGTATTTGATTCTACGCAGCCAATCGCCAGTTGGCCTTAAAAAAATAGCGAGAAGGAAAAAATCGTTCAAATCACTTATATTTTGTGCTTGTCCTTTTTTGAGTGGGACATTTAAAATAGCCATCTATGTTTGCCTAATCGAAATAGACGAACGCGGCCCTCCTGTGGGGTTGCTAGCGTTGCTGGTTATTATTTAGTGCATACGGACAGAATGCTTCATGCGGACAACAGTGTGGCGGCTTTCGTGCAGGTCGATCGATAAGCGGGATCGCCATGGTTTTCTACAAAAAATACATTGTTCATCGCGAACCAAAGCACAAGGCTTACCACAAAGTCGTTGACTGAAAATTAGCGATTTTCCTCGTGGGGATTGGATCTGGTGATTTATGGATCTACTCAAGCAATCTATCAAAAACGAACAGATCATCTTGGATCTGCGGGCACAGAATCCGCGCACGATTTTTCACCAGGTCATTAAAACAGCAGTCGATCGAGAGTTGATCCCTTCCCACTTGGCCGAAGCGGTGGAGTCGGCTCTCCTCTCTCGCGAGGAAATCGCACCCACTGCCATTGGACACTCGGTTGCGATTCCACATGCCTATCTGGATGGGCTGGAAAATCCGTGCGTCATCTTTGTGCGGCTCGCACGTGCCGTGAATCTCGGTGCGCCGGATGGAATCCCAACGCGTTTTTTCTTTTTTATGCTCGGGCCGTCAGGCGATGCCGGGCGGCATCTCGATACGCTCGCTAGCGTTGCGCGGCTCATGTCGGACGATGAGTTCCGATATGATGCAACTCGGGCACGCGATCGTGGCGAATTACTCCGCGCCCTTGACCGCTATTGCGACCGCACAACCACGCCAACGCCTGCTACAGAAGAACCGCTCACAGGGCTTGAGTATACCGGACGCTTTGCCGGTGGACTTATGGCCGATATCCGTCGGCGGGCCGCAGTCTATGCGAGTGACTTTCGTGACGGAATGCACCGAAAATGTGTGAGTTCCTCACTGTTTTTATTCTTTGCTCTGCTCACTCCAGCCGTTACTTTTGGCGGCGTCATGGCCGTACAAACGGGTGGCCAAATTGGTGCTGTGGAAATGATCGTGGCAACGGCGTTCTGCGGCATAATCTACGCACTGTTTGCCGGGCAACCGTTGATTTTTCTCGGAGGTACGGGGCCGCTACTGGTAATGACGTATATTCTTTACCAGCTCTGCGAGGATTTCGGCGTGCCCTTTTTGCCCGGCTATGCTTGGGTAGGAATCTGGTCGGCAATCTTTATATTGATTCTCGCCGTGACCGATGCGAGTTGTCTGATGCGCTACTTTACGCGGTTTACGGATGAAATCTTTGTTGTTTTGATTTCCTTTATTTTCATCTATGAGGCAATCCATTGGTTGGTGCGTGTATTTCAAAATTCGGCTGAAAGCGGGCAATACGACAAGCCTTTGTTTTCTCTCCTTTTGACGCTCGGAACGTTTTTTATTGCAACAAATCTTTCCCGGATGCGGCGGAGTCGCTTGCTCCGGTCCAATTTCCGCGAATTCCTTTCCGATTTTGGGCCCACAATTGCGGTCCTTATGATGACCCTCGTCACGCTTTGGCTCCGCGGGATCCCCCTCGACGCGTTAGATGTTCCGAGCACCTTTGGGACCACTAATAACCGTTCCTGGCTGGTGCCATTCTGGGAGGTTCCCCTTTGGGTGCCTTTTGCTGCAATCGGACCAGCGTTTCTCGTGACCGTATTGATCTATCTGGATCAGAATATTACGGCCCGACTGGTCAACAGCCCGGACCATCGGCTCAAAAAGGGAGTCGCCTACCATCTCGATCTGGCAATCGTAGGCCTGTTGACGGGAATCTGTTCAGTACTCGGATTGCCCTGGCTAGTGGCGGCAACGGTACGGTCGCTCAATCATGTGCGTTCACTGGCCACGATGGAAGAAGTGGTCAAGCCGGACGGTTACAAACATGAACGGGTCCTGCAGGTCCGCGAGAACCGAGTGACCGGGCTGGTGACGGCACTACTGATTGGCGGCACCCTGTTTTTGTTGCCCTGGCTGCATTTCATTCCCTTAGCCATTCTTTACGGTCTTTTTCTTTATATGGGGGTTGTTTCCCTCGTAGCCAACCAGTTTTTCGAGCGGCTGAGTCTCTGGCTGATCGACCCGGCACTCTATCCCACTACCCACTACACGCGGCGGGTCCCCATTTCGGTGATCCATAAATTCACATTGCTGCAGATGATTTGTCTGGCGGTTCTCTGGCTGGTTAAGGTAAGCGTGCTGGGGTTGCTGTTCCCACTGTTCATCGCGCTGCTGATCCCGGTACGGCTGCTGGCAGGGCGCATTTTCTCGGAGAATGATCTGGCTGCGCTTGATGCAGAAGAAGAACCGGAAGAGGAGGAAATGCACTGGGCCGCCTGATGCGAACCGGTACCAAACAAAGTCTTATCTTTACGCGGAACGGGTCTATTTGCGCAGGTTTGTCGACTTCAGCAAATCCCGGACCCGCGTGGTAAAGTCGGGGGGCACGGGGGGTGCAAATCCCTTCGCAGTGTTGGCCTCCTCGGAAGCTGGGTTTTCGCCAGCCGGGCCCTCGGAGCAGTTGCCATTGCAGTTGCAGCACTCGGGGGTCCACTTGTACTTGCAGCGCTCGCACTCGTACTGATATTTTTTCAAGACCTTAACGGTACGGATGTGGGCCCCTTTGCAGGGAATGGGGCAATCGCAGGATCCTGTTTCGCAACCGCCATTGCATTTGTCGCAGCGGGGTTTCTGCCAGGGAAACGTCACTTTGGGAATACAGATCTCTTTGCACACGACTTCATAGAAATGCTTTTTGACATTTTCGGTACCTACTTCCAGTTTGCATCTGGGGCAGCAGGACGAGCATCCCGAGTCGGAATCACATTGTGCCAGAGCGGGCCAACGGGCGCTGGAGGCGATTACAAAAAGAGATGCTAGGGTGACCGCCGAGACAAAAATGCGGTAATGATGAGGCATAGCTCAAGTCCTATGTATTAAGAATGGTCGATTGTTGGTGGTGAATGTTTCTTGAATCGATGTTTTCACCTGGGGTGCCATTACCAGTCGATCATGAACTGGGTTCCAAAGATGTTGTAATCTCCGCTGGTACCGGTGCCGATTGGTGCCGGGCGTTGTCCGGTCAATTGGGTATTCCGACTGCTAATCTGTCCATTGATGTAATTGAACTGCATACGGGCATATGGGTTCCACCACCAGTTGAGGGCGAAGGTGAAACTCTGGCCGATACCACCTTCGATTCTCTGCGGGCCCGTCCCGTCACTGAAGTTACCACGGGAATAGCGGCCTGCAATCTGCCAGGCTCCCCAGCCCCGTATCCTGCTACCATCTTCAGCGCGGACGATAAAAAAGTTTTCGTTAGGTATGGTGCGACCCAACACGCCACGCTGACGATTCCACGGTGAGTAGTCGTTCGTGAGCCAGTAGGCAACATAGAAATAACCACCATAAAAATTGAGATCAGACGCGCCGGTGCGCTGCATCTCCACGCTCAGGTATTCACCGACAACCGAAAGTTGATTCACGTTCACCACAGCCTCTACCCCTCCGAGTTGGTAGGTGTCGCCATTGGTGATCTGTCCCGTATCGTACCAGCTTGTTTGTGAATAGGCCTCGGGTCGCGTTTTGAAACGGGCGGCTTCACCACCATTCGGGAAACAGGCGGCACCGGAGAGGGCCCAATGGGCATAGCCACGACCACCTGACATTTCGTCATACCAAATCGTGTTGGCAATACGGCCCGCCACTTCCGGCTCGAAATTGTTTGAGTAGATGCGACCGACCTTTGCAATATTCTGCATGTCAAATCCACCGTACCGCCAATTCCACCGCTCGTTATCGGAGTAGCCATAGGCTTCGACCCCCAACCGCCGGGCGTCATTATTAAAGGCATCGACCACAAAAGGTCGCTCCATGAAGACCATGTAACGGCTACTATCGAGGTGTGCAAGGCCGTAGGGTCGCTTCTGGTTACCGACCAAGATTTTGTCGTTCCAGGGAAGATTCAACCAGCCGAGATAGGCATCCTTGAAGGTGATCTGATCAGGCTGGGCAAATTCCATCTGGATTTTGTATTCCATATTTTCGCTGGCTTGACCCTTGGCACCGAGTCGCAGGCGGCGGAATCCGAGAAAGGAGTTTGGGTTGCCTATCACAGGTGGAATTGGCTTCTGGTCATTCGGGTATTCAGAACCCACCCAGTTCACGAGTGGCGAATCAGATGGAAACGCCCAGTAATCGAGCATGACACGGCCAAAGATCGTGATCGTCGGTTTCTGGACAATATCGACTTCTTTAAACTCGTAAAATTCCTCGTCTCGCATGGTGACTTGCGATTCGAGCGCCTCGATCCGCTCAACGAGGCTGTTGAGTGAAGTACTCGTGAGGGTGGCCGGGCTGCTGGAAGGCTCGTCATACCCATCGGATTGTTGGGCCTCGATGGGCTTTGCCAGGGTGGAAAGGACCATCGCAGCGCCAAACGCGAAGATTATGGCAAATCGAACAAGTGTTGCATGGATCCCAACCAACAAGCCATGAACGTTGCTCAGGTAAAGTGGCATAGTTGCAAACACCCCCCTGTGGTGGCGCTTCCATGGGTTCGCTGATTTTTGCCGATTGAGGGTTGTGACAGTTTGAGTCACAGAAGGTACAACTGGACCAAGACACATATTCCGCATTAACGGTCTAAGAAGTATTATCGGCTCATCCGGCACGTTGACATTGTTAAGATTCTGGACATTTTGTTACGATAAACTCGACAAATTACATGTATGTTGTCAAAGCTTGACGGTATGCCAATCAAGATCGCGGGCGATAGCAAGCCGTTAAAAAGTACCCACTTTATCCAAGATCCAAATACGCGTCGTTCGTTTTCGGGGAGATAGTTCCGAGTGATGTCAGAATCGTTGCGTGAAAAACAGATGGCTGAGGCAGAGGAAATGCTTGGCGACCGCCTCGCGCAGGTTGGGTTTGCCCGCGGCCTTTATTTCGGTCATTACCTGCAGGACAAGTTGCTTGCCTATCCTGATATTGATGCCGACCAGCAGGGAAACGCACTGGTCGAAAATCTCGCACATTTTTGCCGTGAGAAGATCGACCCGGTCGCCATCGACCGCGATGCGCGGATTCCGGACGATGTGATTGCCGGGCTGGGCCAGTTAGGGGTACTCGGGGCTTGCCTGCCGGAATCGACCGGTGGGCTCGCAATGAGCCAGACACAATATTGCCGTTTGATCGAACTGCTAGCGGGGCACTGTGGCAGTACGGCCCTGTTTGTCAACGCCCACCATTCGATCGGCCCCCGCGCGATCGTGCTTTTCGGTACTGAGGCACAGCAGAGAGACTGGCTGCCCAAGTTGGCAACCGGTGAGTGGCTCAGCGCCTTTGCCCTTACCGAGCCAGAAGCGGGCAGCGATGCGGGCAATGTGCAGACGACGGCGACCCCGAAGGAAGACGGCAGCGGCTACGTCCTCAATGGCGAGAAGCGTTGGATCACGAACGGTGGTATTTCACAGGCCCTCACTGTGATGGCTCGGACGCCGGTCGAGGGGAGCGAAGAGACAAAGGTGACAGCGTTTCTCGTCTCACCGGCAATGCCCGGTTTTGAGGTGGTTGAGGAGCGGATGGACAAATGCGGTGTCCGCGGTACGGCGACCGCTCGGCTCGCATTTCACGAGATGTTTGTACCGAAAGAAAATATTCTTGGGCAGTTGGGCAAGGGGCTGAAAATTGCCCTCACGGTACTCGATTTTGGCCGCACCACGTTTGGTGCCAGTTGCACCGGAGCCGCCAAGTTTTGTGTCCAGCGGGCAACCGAACACTGCAACTCCCGTGTCCAATTCCAGCAGACGCTCGGTAGTTTTGAACTGGTAAAACGGAAGCTCGCCCACATGAAGGCAGGGGCATTTGCGATGGAATCGGCAACCTATCAGACCGCATCCCTTATGGATTCGGGCGAAGGCGACTACATGGTCGAGACCGCGATGCTCAAGGTGTTTGCCACCGAAGTCCTTTGGGAAATCATCAACGACACGATCCAACTCTTTGGTGGGAAGGGTTATTTTACGGACGAACCGTACGAGCGGTTGATGCGGGATGCCCGGATCAATACCATCGGGGAAGGTGCAAACGAAGTACTCAAGGTGTTCATTGGTGTCGTCGGCATGCGGGATGTGGGGCTCGACCTGAAAGAGGTCCTCGATGCCCTCAAGAGCCCGGTTGGTAACCTGTCGACGATTACACGGTTTGCAGATCGTAAAATTCGTTCGATGGTCTCTTCGCCTACGATTACGGTCGGCAGCGATCGATTGGTTGACGATGCGACACAACTTGGTCGTATTCTCGGAAAGTTGGGTAGCAATGTCGAGAAATTGCTTCGTCGATATCAAGAAGACATTGTTGATCGCCAATACCAGTTGGAGCGCGTTGCTAATGTCGCAACGGAGATTTATGTGAGCGCAAGCGTCTTACAGCGACTCGATTTTATCCTGGGCGACTCGCGGCAAACAGCGGAAGAGCAAGAAGATGCACTGGCTACAGGGCGCTACTATCTGCGTACGGCCAACCGCCGGATGCAGCAACACCTCGTCGATTTGTGGTCCAATGACGATCAAGAAACGACTCGGCTTGCCGATCGGATGCTCGCGACCAATGGCGTTGGAGTGTGAGATGGCCGTCGCAGCCGGGTTTGGCGCTGGACTCAATCGACCCAGTGCAACACGTTGCGGATGATGCTCCAGCGGGGTGATTTCCGGACGGCGTTTTTGCCCAGAATCCAGTG
>JABABY010000081.1 GCA_014237955.1 Planctomycetota bacterium | reverse complement strand
CGTCGAAGGCGTCAAGCCCACACCAACAATCGTCTCGGATCAATCACCATGCGGCCTGGCTTCAGTGGCGAGCGGAGAAGATTTTGGATTTTCATGGTCGATTGGCAAGGAACATTCGCAACGCTATTCCGAATGGCAAGCTCTATGTGGCTACGACAGCCATGCAGAGAAGCGTTGAACTCGGCTCACTGTTGCGACCTGCACTACCGACCAATGCCAGTGTCGAAGAATTGTTACTCGCTGTCGGCATTGCTCCAGAGAAATATGTAAATTATAAGGATGACATTGTACTTTTGCGTTCGCGGATTGTTGCGCCAGACTTTTCTAGCATTGATCCTGCTGCCGCCCACCAGATTGATGCATCGCTGGAATTGGACCGACGTTTATCCGCAGTGAGCAAACCTGGTTATCTCTTGCAAACGCATCCGCGTGAGATACGCATTCCATCTTTTGATGTCAAAAGTCCATTTGGTGCCGAGTTCACTCATACGAGAATTGCACCGCACCTGGTTCCCAGCGACAGCATGAATCGGGAAGTCCTGGTCAAAAGTTTAGCCGCTGCTGATAGTGATATGTTGGCGATTGGAGGCTGGATGTTGACTCTAGGTCAAGAGGATTCATTGCGGTCACTCGTTTCTGCCTACCGTCAGTTGCCGGTAGGCAATTATGAGACGGTTTCTGGAGAACACGAGCCGATTGTATTACGAAAACTTTCTGTACATGGAAAAACGTTTGCATATTTAATCAATCAATCAGACTGGAAGTGCGATGTGGCCCTCCGATTAACCACCGACCGTGGCGTTGCCCTCGAAGATATTTCGAGGAATAAAGATCTTCCAAAGACGGTTCAGGGCCATTTCCGCGTCCCACTTGATCGCTACGATTTTGTCGCATTGAAGTTTGATGGAGACGATGTGGACTTTGGCAATGTGACAGTAACATTCAATCAGGATGTGCGGGGCGTACTCCAACAAAGAATCAATGATCTTGCGGACAGGACCATTGAATTAAAAAAATCCCGGAACATGGATGTGCTAAAAAATTCCTCCTTTGAATTGCCCGAAAGTGAGGGACATATTCGGGGGTGGAAGCTCACAAGTGGTGCAGGCACTTCTACACGAATCGATCGAGAGGAAAAAAAATCAGGCACAGGGGCACTCTGCCTGCAGAGCGATGGCAATGCAGCAACGTTTGTGAGTAATCCATTTTCTCCGCCCCGCACCGGCCGTCTTGCATTTTCCGTATGGTTGAAAACATCGAGAGATTTCAGCGGTTCATTGAGACTGGCGATTAGTGGCCGACATCAGGGTCGCGAAATCTATCGATTTGGAATGATTCCCAAATCTACGGAGTGGCAGCTTTTTGATTATCAGATCGACGATCTTCCCGTGGCGGATTTAAGTGACTTGCAAGTTCGTTTTGAATTAAGAGGCAAGGGTAAGGTGTGGATTGATGATATCGCAGTTTCTAAGTTGCATTTCAGCGATAATGAGCGTAAAGAATTGTCGCGCATTCTCACACAAGCACATGTTGCACTGACAAGTGGCAAGTTGTCTGAGTGCGAACGGATTTTGGATGGCTACTGGCCCTGTTTTTTAAAGCAGCATGTGTCCCTGCCTGGACCATTGATTGCATCAGCACCAGAAACTGTCCGTCAAACAGAATTGCTGCGCTCGAAGGAAGCCGTGTCAGAAGCGGAGAGCGGTGAGGAAAAGAATTCCTGGTGGAAGACAAAGCTTCCAGCCTTTTTACGATAATAGCCCCACACCAAATTGTTGCGGGTCAATTTATCCGGGAGGCCACTGCATCGATCGGCCGCCCAGAAGATGGTAGTGGAGGTGGTCGACTTCCTGGCCACCATCGGGGCCGCAATTGACAACGACGCGGTAGCCACCATCTAAGCCAAGTTCGCTGGCTAGATTGCGGATTACTTTCCAGAGATGACCAATCAATTCCATATCGGAATCTTCTAATGAGGATACGGATCGAATTGGTTTTCTTGGAATGACGAGAAGATGTGTGGGTGCCTGAGGAGCGATGTCATGAAACGCTAGGCATTGCTCATCTTCATAAACAATATCTGCCGGTATTTCACGGTCAATAATTTGTTGGAAGATCGTTTTGTCAGTCATCCAACTGTTCCAATAGAATCGCCTCATCAACGAGTAGGACAGGAATTTCATCAACCACCGGATAAAAAACTTTACCATCCGCTCTTAAGAGTCCACTCTCGAATGGCTTGACCATCTTTGTTCCCCCGACGTTTTTGACGTGGCCATTTTCGACACCACGGTTAATTTGCTCTAACAACTCCGCTTGAGCGATCGCTAACGGTTGGTGGCTTTCGGGGCAAACAAGCATTTCTAACAGATCTTTGCTGATCAAACTGCAACTCTCCTTAATCGATTGCAATGAAGAACAAAAATATAACAGTTGCTATCGGTTTTGCGAATCGGTGCTGGTGACATCCTGTGCCATTAGAGAAAAACACTGTATTAAAGATGCCAATAGCGTCTTCAGGCAGTGAACGGTCTGTTTTAGCGTTGGAATTGGCTGCGGAATTGTGAGGGAGTCATGCCTCGGCGACGGAGAAAACATCGATTGAAATTCGAAAGATTCGTAAAACCAGATTCAAAACATATGTCCGTAATGAGATCCGCAGACTCAGCGAGCATGCGACAGGCGTGGCCGATGCGAAGGTCGTTGACATAATCGACAAGCGTAGTGCCAGTGGCCCGACGAAAGTTTCGGGTGAAGGCAGCATTACTCAAGCCGGCCGACCGTGCTAGGTCCGTTTGCCAAAGACGCTGCTGATACTTTTGGTGGATTGTTTCCAGAACACCAGCCATACGGGTCGAAGTAGATTTCTGGCTCGGGACGGCATAGGCTTCACTTGCCAACTGGCTTACTTCCTGAGTTTTTGCAAGGCCATCGAGGATGCTCATAAATTCGGCGAGCTTTCGTGCACCGCGCATTTTCATGAGCGTCTCAAGTTGTTTTGCCGCCTTGGCACGACACCTACCATGAAACTGAAGGCCGAGGCGAGACCGAAAGAGAAGTTCCTGGATATTTGCCAGTTCTGTGCACTCTTGCAGTGCAGTGCCCAGGAAATCCTCTGAAAACTGGACGACGATTGCACGTCGATACGAAGTGCGCCTTGCCGCGCTGCGCCATGTATGGGGCAAAAGTGGTCCGAGCAGTATCAGATCTCCTTCGCGGAAATCAGCGATGTGATCACCCACAAAACGTCGTCCGCGGCCCGCTGTGATGAGCGTGAGTTCGTATTCTGGATGGTAGTGCCACTGAAAAGAAAATTGCCGCTCGCGGCGGACAAAGGCCGACAGCGAAGCATCGTGCGACTTTCTGACTTTTTCCATCAACGGCTGCATGATAGAACGTAGATTACGTTTTGACCGCATCCATTAAAAGAGGCAGGTGATCTAAAAAACGTAACCAGCCGGATTGCAGACGATATACACGTTATTTTTCGAGTGCAATTCAGATTTGGGAAAGCCGCCTTGCTTCTTGATTGCATGCAGTCGGAGAATGGGTAGCCTTAGCGATGGTGAGTGCGACAAGCCAATCCCTAAGCGATACGCCTTGTGTTTGTTGTCGTATCGAGAGATCGATTGTGGTTCGAAAAAAACAAAGCATTTGCCATCACTTTAGCGGTAAAACTTCTTTTTCTGAAAACACTTGGACCAGAATTCCATTTGTCAGTAATGCGGACCGACAACATGCAAACAGACGAGACCCCAACAGGTGAAGTTGCTACCACGGCTCGGCAAGGACCTGGGAATTTATTTTTGCTCGGGTGTCTCTTCGAAGGGGGGCTGGGTCTTGTAGCCTGCCTCGTCGGCTGGTGGTGTGGCTATTGGCCGCTGGCAACATTTTCTTTTACGGTTGTGGGAATCATCTGGGGTATTTTGGGCACAATCCCTTTGCTGTTCGCTTTGGTTCTGATCGATCGTTACCCGCTTGGACCCTTTGTGCCCCTGAAACGCGTGGTGCGTGAGACATTGTTGCCAATGTTTCAGACCTTTCGAATCTGGCAACTGCTTGTGCTGGCGATTTGTGCGGGTGTGGGGGAAGAAATATTATTCAGGGGCCTGTTGCAGGGAGGCATGTTCTTCTGGCTCAAGACACTCGTTGCGGAGCACACAGCGAGTACAACATCACTTGTGATTGCCAGTCTGTTGTTTGGATTGATGCATCCGATCACGCGTACCTATGCGATGATCTGCATGTTGGTCGGTTTGTATCTCGGTGGCATTTGGATGTTTACTAATAATTTATTTGTGCCTATTTTTATCCACGCACTGTATGATTTCCTGGCACTTGTCTATTTGTTGCGTGGTGCAGCCAACGGCTGCAGTCTCGGTGATAGAACTGCCGAGCATTGAGAGTTGATTGTTGCAGGGATCCCGAGTGTTGTTGTGCGCTAAAGATCAAACTGTTTTTTTGCCATTTCAGCAATCGTTTCGCCAATGCTGATCGACGCGGTGGCGGCCGGTGAGGGTGCATTGAGCACGTGGATCATGCGGTCATCTTGCTCAATATGAAAATCATCGACCAACTGGCCATTGGGTTTGACAGCTTGAGCGCGGACGCCCGCACCCGATGCAGCAACATCTTCCATCCGAAGCTCTGGAACCAGTTTCTGCAATGCGGAAACAAATGCCCTTTTACTCAGGGATCGATAGATTTCGCCCATTCCCATCTGCCAATGGCCCAGGGCGAGCTTCCAGAAGCCGCCGTACATCAATAGGTCGCAGGTGTCGGCAGGAGAAAACGAACTTTTGCGATAACCCTCTCTGGCAAGTGCCAGCACCGCATTAGGCCCCGCTTCCACTCCCCCATGGATCATCCTCGTGAAATGAACACCGAGAAATGGAAACTGTGGATCGGGAACCGGATAGATCAGGTTACGGACTAGAGAAGTCCGTTTGGGTGATAATTCGTAGTAATCGCCACGGAAGGGAATGACCTTGATTCCGGGTTGCCGGCCACACATTCGGGCGACCCGATCGCATTGCAGGCCAGCACAATTGACAAGATGTCGGCATCGCAGAGTTTCCGTTGAGGTTTTGAGAACAAGGCCTCCCGTTTCGTGGCACACCCCTTTCAGTCGACAATTTTTCCGGATTTCAGCGCCTGCTGCAGTAGCCAATTCCGCAAACTTGCCCGCCACCTCGACATAATCGACGATCCCGGTTTGGGGTACGTGCAAGCCGGCCAACCCGGCGACATGCGGTTCGTATTCCTGGAGTTCCTCTGCAGTGAGCTGTCGGATGTTCGAGAGGCCGTTGGCCGCGCCGCGAAGCTGGAGTTTTTCGAGTGCCGGGAGTTCCTCCCGTCTCGTAGCGACAACAATTTTACCACACGCCTCATGTGCGATATTGTGCTCGCTGCAAAACCGATACATGGCCTCACGACCGAGAACACAGTTACGCGCTTTGCGAGAACCTGGTTTGTAATAGAGTCCGGAATGAATGACACCGCTATTGTGGCCGGTCTGATGGCTTCCCAACGCGAGTTCAGCCTCAATCAAGAGGAGGGAGTGTTTTTGACCGCGAGAGAGTGCCATGGCAGTTGCCAGGCCAATAATTCCACCCCCCACAATTGCAATGTCGTAGGTTTTTGTCAAAAACTAAATCTCCCGAATGGATGTTTAGACGTCTCTCTACGCCATTTCTTTGCTCACCCACCGATTGTGGTTTGCCTCTCGCTGGCGAAAAATCTGAGAATGTCTGGAAATCGCAATTATGGGGTCGCCGCCGCCGGCCAAAAATCAGGGAGAGGCTTTCGGTGTAGCTTGTTCTTGGTGGTTCTTGTTTTCGCTTTGCTGCTTCAGCCAGGCTCCAGCAGCACTTGCGGTAGTGGGCATCCTTCGTGCTTGGGATGGATCCTTCAGGCCTGTTGAAAGGTGACCGACTAAGCGATCTGCATAATTACCATAATGACTGTCGGGAAACATGTCTGCCAAAAACACCAAATTGGCAGCAGCAACACCATTGCCAGAAGGCAGAACCCCGTCAGTTCTTTTTTTTGCGCGGGCGATCAAAGTCTCATGGTCGCCACTGGTGAAGAAAAATCCCCCGGATTTCTCGTCCCAAAATAATTCAATCTGTTTATCGGTCAGGTTGCGTGCCGCTTCGAGCCACTGGGGGTTTTGTGTGGCTCGATACAAGGATAGCAGGCCATCGACAAGGAAAGCGTAATCAACGAGATAGGCGTTCAGTTGGGCAGAGCCGTTACGATAGGATCTGAGCAAGCGACCATCTTCAGTCTGGAGTCGATCCAGTGCGAAGGATGCGGCCCGGGTGGCCGCCTGTAGATACTGCTCGTTTTTGAGTATCCGCCCGGCATCGGCAAAACCACGGATCATCAGGCCATTCCAGGCGGTGAGGATCTTGGTATCGGTCAGGGGCCGTTTGCGCGTATGACGCGTTTTTAGCAAGCGATCCCGCAAGGGCTGGAGTCTTTTTTCGAGTGTTGGTTCATCGAGATTGCGATCGGCTGCAAGCTTTTCAATCGAGGCGGTGAGTTGGGGTACATAGAATGCGTGTCCATCGTGTTGGAAATTGGGTCCGGTAGAAAAACTATAGATATCTCCCATGAAAGCGCGCTCTTGGTCATCGAGCAGGGAATCCAATTCTTTCTTTTCCCAGCGATAATATTTTCCTTCCTCGGCATCGGTTTCGGCATCGATTGCCGAATAAAAGCCGCCCGTTTCATCGGTCATTTCACGTAATACGAAATTGAGCAATTCCTCCACCACCCGTCGATACTTATCTTTTCCTGTAAGTGCATACGCTTCGGCATACACGGAGGCAAGTTGGCCATTGTCATACAGCATTTTTTCAAAGTGAGGAATTTTCCAAAACCGGTCGACGCTGTAGCGGTGAAATCCTCCACCGAGATGATCGCGGATTCCACCTTCAGCCATTTTATCGAGCGTGAGCAGCAACATTTTCCGCGCCACAGGATCACCCTCTCGTCGAACGCGATCGACGAGGTAGAGTAACTCAGGTGGGCTGGGAAATTTAGGATCATGGGCGCGGAAAGGTGGTTGTCCAAAGCCTCCAAACTCGGCATCAAACTGTTCTTCCATCGCTTTCTGGACTTGGCCAAGTATCTCTAAAGTGGGGTCCGTTGGAAGGCTTTGGCTCTGTTCGAGAAGTACTTTGGAAACGGCCGCAGAGACTTGCTGCGCTTGCCTAATCATGTTTTTGGAGTCTTTCTTCCATGCCTGCTCGATTCCGGTAATCAATTCCAAAAAACCGAGATGGCTGCCACGATCTCCACTCCGCGCTGGAAAGTAAGTGCCTCCAAGAATGGGTTGAGCATCTGGCGTAAGAAAAACAGAAAGTGGCCAGCCACCGCGACCGGTAATCAACTGCACAGCAGTCATATAAATATCGTCGACGTCAGGCCGTTCTTCTCGGTCGACCTTGATACAGACGAAATGTTCATTCAAAAAGTCAGCGATCTCTTTATCCATAAACGATTCGCGTTCCATAACATGACACCAGTAACAACTGGAATACCCGATGGAAAGAAAAATAAGTTTGCCCTCACGTTGTGCTTTTGCAAAGGCATCCGAACCCCAGGGATACCAGTCGACCGGGTTGTGGGCATGCATCAGCAGGTAAGGGCTTGTCTGGTCGATAAGACGGTTTGTGCTGTGCTGTTTGTTTGAGCCGCTGGCATCCTTCGGCAACGGCGAATCTGTTTTTGGCTCCTCTTTGACGGCATTTTCTGGGAAAGACAATTTCTGAGAGTTTGCCTCTGAACTGCATCCGGAAAAAGAACCAACGAGAAGCAGCAAAAGGAATGCGTGTCGATACTTTCCTGGAAGAACCGTTCTGGAAAGAGGGGGGGCAGACATCAACGTAATTTCTCCGAAAACCGGTGAATCTGGCGAGAACAGTCTGAAACGAGAAAACTCGAATCTAGACGATGTACCCGCTACGGTACGTTTTGATGCACGGTTTGACAACCTTCGGAGAAAATAGGCCAGAGAACGAAAAAAGGCGGTTCGGTTTCGAGGAAACCGAACCGCCTCGGATGACTAGCGTATGCCCCGGAAAAAACAGTCAGAGGCAAGACAACAAACCGGGACACACTATCCGCAATCACACGATTCAGGTGCTGCATCACAACCGCAGTCAGGCTGGCAGGGAACCGGGCAACAGACTTGTACCGGCACCTGTTTGCAAACGACTTTGGGGACACAGCGGGTTACCGTATAGGGAACTTTTTCGCAAACACGCTTCATGCATTTGACGCATTTGGTGTAGTGAACCGGTTTGCAGACCCTATACGGCACCATCTTGACACATTCCTCTTGGACCATGCGGCAACATCGGTAAGGAACCTGCTTGGTGCACGTCTCAGGCACCATCTTGCAGACCTTATAGCAGCAGGTCT
>JABABY010000080.1 GCA_014237955.1 Planctomycetota bacterium | reverse complement strand
GCATGAAGTGCCCGCACGCCGGGGAACCGCTTGGAAATCGTACGGACTTCGAGTTGCGGCTTGTCAGTTTCTGCAGGCATGGCAGGCAATGGAAAATGGATTGATTGCTTGGGAACCGGGTTTGAAACTTTTTGAGACGAGCACGATACGCAGGGCAGCCTAACGGCTACCAACGGGAAAACTGCAATCCGACAGGTTTAGGTTTTCTCGTCTTGGTCCTCCATCACAACAACCAGTACCACCTAGGCCGGATTGTCTGGTATCTCGCCGGAACTCTGTCCAGCCACTGTCGGCCGCTTTTTGCGACACCAAGGCAACACACCACTAAAGGCGAGTCCCAGGGAGCATACCCCGGACAACACAGCTGCCACGATCGCGATCGTACCGATGTCCGCCTCCACTTTTTCACGTGCCTCCTGCTTTGCTTCCTGTTTGATCTTAGCAATACCGGCATCACTAGCTAGAGATTGCTCGTTTTTCTCTGCCGCTTTCAGTCCGACCTCTGCGCCAACCAACATCGCGCCGCCTAGATAAAAAACACAGAAAAGAACAACAAATGAAACCGCCGCTGTCATGAGACGGGTGAAAAACACGGTAAACCCCCTTACGGATATTGGTCTGGTTGAGGACTGGGAACATGGACGTGTACCCCATCCCGAACATTGCTCTCGTATTAACCGCTTTTCTTGGCCTTCAAATCGTCCCAGAAACTATCGACATTGTCCTTGGTGATCGTGCGGGCCTCGATGTCGATAAATTTGGAATCCGGAATCACCGACCTGTCACCTTTAAGCAAGGTATCGAGAACCTTCATCGACTCATACCCGTACCGATAAGGATTTTGCACCACCGTCCCCACGCAATCGCCATCCTTGATTGCCTGAAGCGTTAATTCATTCTCATCGAAACCGATCAACTTGATCTGACCAAGCTTTCCCGCCTGCTTGAGTGCCTGATAACAGGCGGGAGGATTGTATTCAAACAGACAGACCATGGCATCCATTTCGGGATGTGCATTGAGCGAGTCGGCCGCCTTTTCCTTACAGCGTTCTTGTTTTCCCTGATCGAGTTGTGTTCCGAGAATCGTATACTTATCCCCTTTGAGAACACCTTCAACCGGATCGTAGCTGTCGGGCCTGGAGTCCCTACCGAGAAGAACATCAATCACACCCTGGCGACGAAGTTGGGAATTGTCCTGCTCGAGCCTGCCGATAAAAAGCATGACCTCTCCGCCATCCGGCAGTGCCTGCTCCACCAGTTCGCCCACTTTGCGTCCGGCAAGATAATTATCCATTCCGATGTACATGATCCGGTCCGTCCCCGGGGCATCGGAATCGTGCGTAATGAGAGGGACTTTGGCTGCAATCCCATTGAGCCATTCCTTCTGGTTTGCTGCATCGAGCGGACTGATGGCGATCGCATCGACGCCACTGGTCACAAGATCCTCAACGATCCGTTTTTGTTCAGTCACCTCAGCTTCAGTCGGCATCCTTACATCAACCACGATGTCAAAGTCTTTCTGGGCATCTTCACATCCCGCCTTAGCAATATTCCAGAAATCGGCAATCTGATTGGTCACAAACGCAATGCGTGGTGGTGTTTGCCCGTTTTTGTTCGTGGCATCGACCTGTCCCTCCCTATCCGCTCTTTCGGAAGATGGCGGTTTCCCGTCGCTGCAGCCAGAGATGAACACCAACGGAATAGCACAAAGAATAGCCAACACCCCGCCCGCGGTAATTGCTCTTGATCGGTCGATCGCCATTACAATGTTCCCTTTCAAATCCAAATATATTTTTGCTAGATGACTACAGTAGAATTACGCGCAAGCAATGATTTTAAGTCGATTTTAGGCGGGAAACAAGGGTTCGCATGCCCCAGCAAACCGGATCGGCGACCCATTTTTCGACCTAGCTCGACTCAACTTGTACCTCCTATCCGGTCGATCTTCACTATCTGGAGCGAAGTAATCTTTCATCCGGTTTGTCCATTGGTTTCGCACCATCATGAAGCCACATACGTACCCCACAACGACAACCGATCCAGTAGTAGCTGGGGAGCTTCCCGAACAGGAGGCCACATCGCGGCACCAAAGAGTTGCTCACCGTTTTGGAAACTGGCAACTCGCTGAGATACTCTCGACAGGTGACCTGACCGCTACGTATACGGCCCACCCATTCGGCGCGACTCCTACCTGTCACTACGTGGTTAAAACATTGGACGAAAACACCTCACATGCCGATTTGGCAAGATCTCTTCTCCAACGGGAAGCATTCGTCAGTCAAGAAGTTTCGCATCCCCATCTCATTCCGGTTCTTGATTCACAACTAAGAGATCCTCCCTATTTTCTTGTCACACCCTATCTCATAGGGACAACACTCCGCACGCTTCTCAACAGTGTAGGCAAACTTGATGTGACAAATTCACTCTGGGTCACACGACAAGTTGCCCAGGGTTTGGCGGCCCTCCATAGCCACAATTGGATGCACGCTGACATTAAACCGGAAAATATCTTTCTTGCACCGGACGGTCACGTAACGCTCATGGACCTCGGCTTTGCACGCCAATTCAAGGAATCGGGATCGGCTTGCAATCGGCGCATTCAGGGCACGTTTAATTATATCGCACCAGAAACAATCACCTCTGCCCACAGGACCGGTGCTGCTTGCGACATTTATAGCCTCGGTGCAACGCTCTATGAGATGCTTTCCGGCAAGCCGCCCTTTCAGGAAGGTACCTTGGCGGATCTGGCACGGGCGCATCGAGAGCAACGCCCGACACCATTGCGCGAGTTACTACCCGAAGCGTGCGAAGACGTTTCCTCTCTGGTCGTTCGGATGCTTGCCAAACAACCTGTCCGCCGGGAATCCTCTACACCTGCCCTCATCGATCAACTTGTCAAACTCGAAATCGATGGATTGGCTCGTTGCGCCTGAAAACCGGTTGTGACACAGAAAGCAGGTTAGTACGTGGCGCCGCTTTTGCGGATATGGACCATCGGCTCTCCATGGCCGTACAACGCGCCATCGATGACTTCGGCTGTAAAGACGCGGTGTTCGCTTGTATCGAGGTGCCCCATCGGACGACAAATCAAATAGCCAACAACTCCCTCACTCAACAGCGGAGTCTCGTCGGTCCCGCGCGTCAATGACAACCCTTCAAAAGCATCCTGCCCCGGTTCAAAGCCGCGACCGAAATGGCCCAAAAGCGACTTCCCATGTTCATCGACAACATTTAAGGCAAAGACGGTCCCCTCACTCAGCCAGTCCGCTAAATACCGCTTGCGTTGAACGGCAACGGTAAGCACCGGTGGGTTAAAATCGGCCTGCATGACCCAACTGGCGAGCATCCCGGTTTCCTCATCACCGTGACGGGCCGTAAGGATATAAATTCCACTCGCCACTTTACCCAGGATTGAATAAAGCGGGGCATCTTTTGAAACTGCATCCATCGAATTCCTTCATTCTTTAGCGTGTGAGTATCGTTCTAGAGAGCCAACAGACCCTTTCTCCCGCACTGTTTCACGGGACGAAACCTGCAAAACAACCTTTTCGAGAAGCTGCGCATCTTGACGACCTGCTAGAGCCATGCTACACAAATCACTGGCATTTCGATACTTCTATCATAAAAACCAGGAGGTTCTCCGGTGGGCTGTAGTGAACGTTGCAAAGAGATCAAACGTCGGCGACATCGCAAGAAGAAGATGGCCAAACTTTCCGCACGGAGCCAAAAAGCGACTGTCTCAGAAAAACAGTTTATTGCGGCAAAAATTCGCAGCCTGACTCCGGGTGCTGAGCATATCATTGCCCGCCTGGAACTTGAGAGCCGCTAAAAACGGCCCAACTGCCTGCGACAAACCGGACTGTGCTGTCCAGTAAAGTGCTGTCCAGTAAAGTGCTGTCCAGTAAAGCAGGGCGAGGGGCATACTGTCCCGCCTCGATCAACTGCTGGAGATCCGACTGCCGGTATCTGAAGATGGACTCCCATCCTGCTGGAAACTGAAACCGCCGTTTGTACAGTCCACGGTAATCTCCGTAGCATCTGTAAAAGTGCCTTTGAGAATTTCGGTAGCTAGCGGGTTTTCAATCTGCTGTTGTAAAACGCGTCGCAGCGGTCTGGCACCAAAGACGGGGTCGTAGCCCTCATCGGCAAGGCGTTGTATCGCAGATTCTGTCAGATGCAAATGTAGATGCTGCGAGGCGAGACGCTTCTGGAGCAATTTGATTTGCAGATCAACAATTTCCTGGATATCTTCGCGTCTGAGCGGATGAAAAATGATTGTCTCATCAATCCGATTGAGAAATTCGGGCAGGAACCGCGCCCGCAGAGACTCATTAACCGCTTCCCGCATTTCGTCGTCGCTGCCACCCTGTTCGGTGAGTTCCTGAATCATCTGGCTCCCCACGTTCGAAGTCATGATGATCAGCGTGTTTGTGAAATCAACCGTGCGTCCCTGATTGTCGGTAAGCCGGCCATCATCAAGAACCTGCAGCAAAATATTGAACACGTCGCGGTGTGCTTTTTCAATTTCATCGAGAAGAACAACACAGTAGGGACGCCGACGAACCGCCTCCGTCAGCGCACCCCCCTCTTCATAGCCGATGTAGCCCGGAGGTGCACCGATGAGTCGACTCACAGTGTGCCGTTCCATATATTCGCTCATATCGAGGCGCACCATCGCTGTGTCATCATCAAAAAGAACTTCAGCAAGTGCCTTACAGAGTTCGGTCTTGCCCACTCCGGTTGGCCCGAGGAACAAAAAAGAGCCAACAGGTCGATTGGGGTCTTGTAGTCCACTCCGACTCCGCCGTACGGCATTTGCAACTGCCTCGACAGCTTCATCCTGCCCCACCACGCGCTGGTGGAGTCGCTCCTCCATGATCAGCAACTTTGCACGTTCGGTTTCCATCATCCGAGTGATCGGAATCCCGGTCCAACTAGCAACCACACCGGCAATTTCATCCTCGGTAACCTCCTGACGCAAAAGCCGTTTATTGGATGATGTTGTGCCACTTCCTTTATCCTCAGGGGCGACCTGATTCGCTTCGAGTTCCTCGAGACGCTCTCCTAATTGTTTCCGCTTAACATCCAATTCGTAAAGTTCCTGATACTCCTCCTCGGAAATCGCTTTACCGGAGGACGCAGTCTCTTTGATGGAAGCATCCCGTCGTTCAAAATCGTGCTCCAGTTTGACCAACTGCTCGCGCACTTCCTGGACATTGCCCAATCCCGATTTTTCTGCCTCCCACTGCTCGCGCAAACTGGCCCGTTTCCGTCGCAACTCCTCCATTTCCTTTTCGATTTCCGTGAGCTTTTCCTGAGCATGACTTTCGGTCTCTTCCGCAAGTTGACGCTGGGAAAGCTCGAGTTGCGTAAGCCGCCGCTGCACCTCATCAATTTCGTGCGGAACGCTTTCCAACTCCATTGCCAACCGACTGGCCGCCTCATCAACAAGATCGATCGCCTTGTCTGGAAGGAAACGATCCGTAATGTAACGATTCGACAACTCCGCTGCGGCGACTAACGCCGAGTCTTTAATCTTGACCCCCTTGTGATGTGCTTCGTAGCGAGGCTTAAGACCACGAAGAATAGCGATGGTATCCTCAACCGTTGGCTCTCCGACAAAAACCGGCTGGAATCGCCTTTCGAGGGCTGCGTCTTTTTCAATGTATTTTCGATACTCGTCGAGTGTCGTCGCGCCGATGCAGCGCAGATCCCCACGTGCCAGTGCAGGCTTGAGAAGATTTGCAGCATCATTACCACCTTCTGCGGCACCTGCTCCAACAACGGTATGCAATTCGTCAATGAAAAGAATGATGCCGCCCGATGCATCTTCAATTTCGCGAAGTACCGCCTTCAAACGCTCTTCAAATTCGCCCCGAAATTTTGTGCCTGCAATCAAAGCTCCCATATCGAGTGCGATCACCCGCTTATTCTTCAAACTTTGTGGCACATCCGCCTGGACAATCCGAACTGCCAGCCCTTCGGCAATGGCCGTCTTGCCAACGCCCGGCTCACCGATCAGGACCGGATTGTTTTTGGTGCGGCGCGAGAGAACCTGGATCACCCGCCGGATCTCCTCATCCCGGCCAATCACCGGATCAAGCTTGTCCTGCCGAGCGCGCTCAACCAGATCGATGCCATAGCGATCCAGAGCCTGGAATTTTTCTTCGGGATTCTGGTCGGTCACCCGCGTGCTGCCGCGTACCGTCTGCAAGGCTTTTAAGATATCCTGCTCGTCGATGGCACAAAGAGCTAGAATACTTTTGGCCTTTTCGTCGCTCTTTGCCAAGGCAAGGAAGAGATGTTCTGTCGAAAGGTACTCGTCCTTCATCGTCGCAGCTTCTGACTGCGCTTGCCCAATGACCTGAACAAGACTTTTTGCAATCGCAGGTTGGCTACCGCCGGCCGCTTTCGGCAGTTGCGCCAGCTCCGATGCGATAATCTGCTGCAGTTGTCCTCGGTTGGCCCCAATCCGCTCAACGATCGGAGTGACGACCCCGTCGTCCTGGGACAACAGAGCCGCAAGCAAATGCACCGTCGTCACTTCCGGATTGCCCTCGCTGCTGGCAAGAGCCTGGGCGCCCTGGATTGCCTCCTGGGCCTTGATCGTGAGTTTTTCCATTGGAATCGACATGTCTGGTCCCCACTTACCTCAAGATGGTTTTCCGCGATATTTTTTTAACCGATCAAACCAATGTACCTCACCGCGCAAAAGGGATCGCCAAGATTGTGCGAGTTAGAGAGCCACACGCCCCACCCCCAACCAAGAAGCAGGAGCCATCCAAGCTCGCCGACCAAGACAAGGTCCCTCCCAGCGAACAGGCCGCACCACGAACTGGCAGCGTTCACTACCAGCTCAAATGTCTAAGAGCTTAAGAATCCTTGACCTCAAAATCGGCGTCAATCACATCGTCTCCAGAACCATTCCCGGCATCTGCGGTCGCCTCCTCCGGAGCATCGGCACCCGCCTGAGCACTTGCCTCGAGTGTCTTACCGAGAGCGTGGGAGGCCTGTTCCAACTCGGTGATTGCCGCTTTGGTGACATCGACATCATCGCCTGCGGCTGCCTCACGTGTCTTCTTAATCGACGCTTCGAGCGGATCTTTGTCGGACTCCGAAAGCTTGTCGTCATTGTCTTTGATCATCTTTTCTAGTTCAAAGCACATCGCCTCCGCTTTATTACGCGTCTCCACGACCTCTCGCTTTTGGCGATCGTCCTCAGCGTGCGACTCGGCATCCTTCCGCATTTCCTCAATTTTTTCGTCACTCAGGCCACTCGACTGTTCGATACGCACGGTCTGTTCCTTGCCCGAATTCACATCCTTTGCAGAGACGTTGAGGATACCATTCGAATCGAGATCAAATTTCACCTCGATTTGAGGCACCCCACGAGCTGCCGGAGGAATTCCCTCTAAATTGAACTGGCCGAGCAAGCGGTTGTCTTCGGCCATCTCGCGCTCTCCTTGAAAGACGCGAACCGTGACCGCTGTCTGGTTATCGTCGGCCGTACTAAAGATCTGCTTGCGTTCGGTCGGAATGGTCGTATTTCGTTCCACAAGTTTGGTAAAGACACCACCGAGGGTTTCAATACCGAGCGACAGCGGCGTTACGTCCAGTAACAAAACATCTTGAACATCTCCGGCAAGCACACCCCCCTGGATCGCCGCACCGATCGCGACAACTTCGTCGGGATTTACACCCTTGTGCGGCTCCTTACCAAAAATTTTCTTGACCAATTCTTGCACTTTGGGAATGCGGGTCGAGCCCCCCACGAGGATAACCTCGTCGATTTGGTCGGGAGTAAGTTTGGCGTCTTTGATTGCATTCTCCACAGGACCTTTGGTGCGCTGTACAAGCGGGTCGATCAACTTCTCAAATTCAGCACGGGAAATACTCTGTTGCAGATGTTTTGGACCATTGGCGTCTGCGGTAATAAACGGCAGATTAATATCGGTCGTCTGTGCTGTGCTCAATTCTTTCTTGGCTTTCTCACAGGCCTCCTGCAGACGCTGCAGGGCCATGCTGTCACTGCGGAGATCAATTCCCTGCTCCTGCTTGAAGGCATCGGCAACGTGATTGATCAACACATCGTCAAAATCGTCACCGCCCAAATGCGTATCGCCATTGGTACTCATCACCTGGAAGACACCATCGGCAAGCTCCAATACGGAAACGTCAAATGTTCCGCCCCCGAGATCAAAAACGACAATTTTTTCGTTTTTGTCCTTATCCAGACCGTATGCCAATGCAGCGGCCGTCGGCTCGTTGATGATCCTTGCGACTTCGAGTCCAGCAATCTGACCTGCGTCCTGCGTAGCTTGGCGTTGTGAATCGTTAAAATAAGCAGGAACTGTGACGACAGCTTTATTGATTTTGTGTCCCAGATACGCTTCGGCAGATTCTTTCAACTTGCGTAACACCAATGCGGAGATCTG
>JABABY010000007.1:30913-31124 GCA_014237955.1 Planctomycetota bacterium | reverse complement strand
ACACGATCGGCAGCGTACATTGCCAGATATTCCTTTTTTTGCACACCGCCCTCGTGAGAAGTCTGGAGAAGCCGGTTATAGCCAGAAGCAATTTTCAGGGCGGTTGCACGAGACGCATCTATTTGTTCCGTCTGGCGTGTGGCGATCAGATCGCCGGCAAGCTGTTCGCGTGTGAACTGATCCAATGGCATGTTGTCGTTGAACGCATTGA
>JABABY010000007.1:0-30903 GCA_014237955.1 Planctomycetota bacterium | reverse complement strand
AATGCTGTGTTCCTGGTCGCCATGGTAGCCGACGGTGTCCGCATAACGGACTAGATCCAGCCAGTACATTGCCATCCGCTCGCCAAAATGGGGTGATCCGAGAAGTTGACCGACAACCTGCTCGTAGGCTTGCTCACTGGTATCAGATACAAAGTCCGCAACTTGCTCTGGTGTCGGAGGCAAACCAATCAAATCGAAATAAAGCCTCCGAATCAATGTTATCCGATCGGCGGGAGGGGAAGGAGAATGTCCTTTAGCTTCGAGCTTTGCCAGAATAAAGCGATCGACCCAATTTTTACACCAATCCGGACTACGTACAGTCGGCGGGTTGGGCCTCACCGGTTTTTGGTATGCCCAATGTTGCTGCCAGTGCGCACCTTGGTCAATCCAGCGGCGCAATGTGTCAATTTGCTGCGGACTCAAGCTTTTTCCAAAATCGGCTGGGGGCATCCTCTCATCTGGATCGACTGCGAGAATACGTCGCATCAATTCACTCGCATCCGAACGGCCCGCTACGATCGTAGTCTCACCAGAGTCTCCGCTACCGAAGGCGCTGTCGTGATCATCAAGCCGCAATCCCCCTTCTCGATGTTTGGCATCTGGACCATGGCAAGCAAAACATTTATCAGAAAGGATGGGACGAATATCTCGATTGAAATCGACCGGATTTCCGAGGTCTTTTTCGGCGCCCACCAACGTCAGAGGGAGTACAAAAAGTGCTGAAACTGAGACGTAGCGGATGATTGTCACAGGCACGAAGGTATTCATGACGCCAATAGGTGGCTGGGGATTACTTCGGGACGACGACCAGCACTACGGGCAGGCTCGCAGCCCGGAAAGGAACAAGCGACACAAGGTATGGTGGGAAGAGGCCTGTCAGCCACTCCATCCATTGTAACCGTACATTGAATCTGTGGTCAAACTGCTGTTTGCGCACCGACAGGCTGAATAGGTCTGAAATGTTCATTTCTTTATAGGATTTTTCGACCGCATTGCAATTTCTCGGGTCCCGACGGTATTAGGGGCTGCAAGCTTGCGGTGATAAAATTATTAAAAATAGAGTCTAAGCGGTTTGAAAATTTTTTACCCTCCGTATCCGTTCATCTGCCGGTGCCCAAAATGATTTCTTCCGCCGATGGTCCACGTATTGTACCCAGTCTCCTGTTCTTGCTTACCATGATCACGATACCTTTTGGATGCAATCGCACCACCAACGACCCCTCAAAAACGGAACGCCAAAATTTGATGCATGCTGTCGTGGCTGTCCGCCGAGGGGAAAAGCGTACGATCCACCTTAATGGAAACCATCTTAAGGATGACGACCTATCGCTGCTTGCCGATCTGACCGGTTTACAGGAACTGGTTATCGAAAACGCACCATTGGGCGATCGCGCTCTTGTGCATCTGAAAAAGTTGACCGCACTACAAAGACTCGAACTTCCGTCCGGATCTTTCGGTGACGATGGCCTATCAGCCCTTGCTGGACTGAAAAGTCTGGAGTGGATCAATGTTCCGTTATCGCGAGTAAGCGATGCGGGCTTCGCTAAATTGTCGGAGCTAAAACAACTAAGAATTCTTAATGTGCATCACACGCACATTACCGATCAGGGGCTTTCGTATCTTCAAACCCTGCCGAGGCTTTCCCTGCTTCGCTTTGGTAGTCCCCATGTGACGGCTCGTGGCCTAAAACACCTTGAGTCACTCGGCCAACTCAAGTCGCTGCACCTTATGGAGGTTCCTGTGACCGATGAAGGCTTGCAGGTGATTGTCAAAATGAAGAGCCTGGAATCATTGTATCTTGATGGCGGGCAGGTTTCCGATGCAGCTCTTGAAAATCTCATAGATGCCAGACCAGCACTTCATTTGCATCGGGATCAGCAGCATCTGTATAACGACCCGCAGCGGCACAGACATCCAGAGTAAAACATCCTTCTTTAGAAAGAGCCTTCTGATCTCCCAGCGGATTGCTATTAAGAGGATGTGTCACGTACACTGGAGCCTAAATCGCGATAGAAAAGTGTTTTCAATGAGGAATCATAGGATGCGAAATTCAACAGTACTTTTTACCCTTCTTTTGTGTTGGGTTCTCATAACAACGGTCACGGTCTCTGCGTTGACTGAACAAGAGACAGCGGCAACAGGCCTGACCGCTGCTGCCGAACGGCTTCTCGACGCGCTTTCCCCGAAGGAGCAACAACAAGTGCAGATGGATTACGCAATACCAGAGCGATCCGGTTGGCATTTTATTCCAAAGGCAGAGCGCAAGGGATTGTCGCTGCGGGATATGAATGCGCATCAGCAAAAACTTGCACTTGAACTTCTGCAAACCGCCTTGAGTCAGGTCGGATACAGCAAAGCTAGGGCCATCATGCAACTCGAGAGTATTTTGGCTGCTCTTGAAGGCAAAAGTGGCGGCCGCCATATGCGCGATCCGTTGCGATACTACATCACTCTTTTTGGAAATCCACACACGAACGATCGCTGGGGACTCAGCTTCGAGGGTCACCATCTTTCGCTTAATTTTGTCGTCGAAGGTGATCGGTTTGTTGCGTCCACGCCACAGTTTTTAGGTGCCAATCCAGCCATCGTCCAAGGGAACTACATTCCGGAAGTCAAAAAAGGGACACGGGTTTTGCGGAGAGAAGAAACGCTGGCCTTCGATCTTTTACACACACTCTCAGAGGACCAGAAGAAGAGCGCGATCATTGCTACAAAAGCGCCTGCTGACATTCGCCATCCAGGGCATCCACAGCCCCCGCAGAGCGATTCCGAAGGGCTCGCTGCGCTGGACATGACCGAAAAGCAGCAAGCATTACTCCGACAACTACTGGAAGAGTATCTCTCGACGATGCCGTATGGTGTTGCCCAAGCGAGGCGACAGCAGCTCAACGAGGCGGGATTTAAAAATATTTATTTTGCCTGGGCGGGTGCCACAAAGCCGCATGTCGGACACTATTATCGAATCCAGGGCCCGACGCTGATTGTCGAGTTTGTAAACACACAGCCCGATGCGGCAGGAAATCCCGCAAACCACATCCATTGTGTGTGGCGTGATCCGGCGGGCGATTTTGCCATGCCTGTAAAAGCGGATTAGGAGTCGTCAGGAGTGACCCGTAACAGTACGGGGCTTGAAGCGGGTCGCCCATCGATACCCGCTTCGAAGAAGATTGGGCGTTCGTTCTCTGCCACCCCAGGTTCAGCGGTGATGAACACTTCGCGCTCATTTTCCTTTGCCAGCATCAGAACACCATTGAGACCGATGTTGTCGACGTAGACCCCATGCGGAAGATTCCACGCCGCTTCTTCGTGGCCGAACCCGATCACACCCTCGTGGTCGATCCTCTCGACAACGAGTTTGCATTTAATTGTTTTTCCGGCAGGGATTACCAGCACGGGGAGCCCATCACTATCAATCGCTTCGTTATCGGGATCAATGGAGATGCGGAGTTTTGGCTTCTCACCAAGTTTGATCTGATTAAACGATCCGATATCATGGGTGATCCGTTGACCGTTGACCGATGCCGCAGCTGTAATTCTCGTGTTTTTTAAGCTCTCCTCGGTCGGCTCGGTTGCGTCTTCTCCTGCTCGAATGGTCGCACTTGCCCGGTGCTGTCCCGCTTCGATGGCAATCGGTCCAGCAAGCGAAAATCCAGGAGGCAGTCCAGTAATCTCGACGCTTACAGGACCATCAAATCCGTCGATCCGGTTCAGTTTCATGTTGATGCGTCGTAAACCTCCAATGGGAACGGTCAGGTCCCGATCGATTCGTAGTTTGAAATCAGGCCGCTTCGGTCGAATGTGGAGCTTGTATTTGTATTCTTCGCCCCCGAACCGGCGGACGTCCCGTACGCGAGCCAAATAATCACCATCATGCGGCGCGGTAAATGTCAGCCGCGAATCCTTTCCGAGCTGCCGCTGACTGTCGTCGTCATTTTCATAATAGATTGGAAAAACTGGAAGTCCATTGGGAACGATTGTATCGGTACTCTTGTGGGGCTCCACAATGTAGCAGACTTCCCCGAGAGAGTGTGTGACCGGGGTAGTCTCAAAAAAACCGAATCGCTGATTGAAATTCGGATAGACCTTGAATCCGGAGTCGGGGCCACGTGGATAGTGGTAAAGACGTACCACCTCCCCATTCGCATACAAATATTGATTGAGCTTCATTTCGCGCCAGTTGTGCAGGCGAAAATCATCTATCTGATTTGAATTTTTTCCGCGGAAGGTGAAGTAGGAATCGCGGACGGCCTGCAAAAACAACCTAGGAATCGGCTTTCCGTCGGTATCGACAATTTGGAGGATTGAATCAAGCGGTGAATCGCTACGTGCAGCGTCGATTTCAAACACCCAGCGCTCCCCTGCCCGAGCATGAAATCGGTACTGGTCGACATCCTGCTCGTCCTTATCCATATTTTCTCGTCCGATAACGCCGCTGACAATTGCAGGCGGGGAGAGTGTTTGCGCCTCCCCAAGTCCATCATTCGGCTCGATCTCGGTTTGTTCCGTAGCTTCCTCATCAGTTGGCTGTAGGACGCCTTCAGCAGGGTTTGCCTTCTTCGCTTCGAGCCCGGCCAAGGTTCGTGCGGGAACCGCAGGTAATTCAAAGGCCCCGAGCGAACCATCCATACGTCCGACAAAGATCTTGCGGTTCACAGAATCAACGGCGAGTGCCTCGATCGAATCGGGTTGTTGTTGGTAGACGACCTGTTGTTTCAGTTCGGGGTTTTGCCAGACCTTGATCGACTGATCGAGTCCAGTAGTGACGAGTTGGCTGCCATCGGCGGAATATCGCAAGCGTGCGATCGCCCCCTCATGTCCAAAACGGGCATGGATGATCGGATTGATTTTCATTTTGTCCTTGGAAATGAACTTCCAGACGCGCAATCGGTTGTCGGCACCACCAGCAACAAACTGCAGTCCATCGGGACTGAAATCGACACTATACTGCTCTTTGAGAGGCTCGCTCCGAGTGTCGAGCCGTTTGCCTGTTGGCACATGCCAGACTTTCACAGTGGCATCGCCGCTGGCGCTGACAAGATTATGGCCATCAGGGCTGAAGGCTAGGTCAAACACGGCACCATTGTGGCCTTTGAGCACCCGTGTTTTTTCTCCACGGGCGAAATCCCAGAGAATAATTGTGTGGTCGTATCCCCCGGTTGCCAGAACTTGTTTATCCCGGCTTGCTACAGCGGCATAGATGGTATCGTCGTGTCCTGAAAATGTGCGGATTGGTTTTCCGCTCGCAACATCCCAAAGTCGAACTTCACCATAGATCCCCGCAATCCCACTTGCTACGATCAGCTCGCTCGAGTCCGCGGTAAAGCGGACATCGTTGATCTTTCCGGCATGTCCTTTTAAGTGATAGAGCACCTTGCGTGTAGCTACGTCGAGTAGGTCCACATCTTGGAATCGGGCAACCGCGAGATGTTTTCCATCGGCGGATGTAGCCACAGCCGTTACCGGACGGGGGTCCGAACTCGGCGTGAGTTTTGGAACAACGAGATCCTTCCTTCCTGCCAAACCTTCTTCGGGCCCCGGGGCACCTCCAGCAACCCAGCGCATGAGTGTTTCGATCTCTTTTGGCGTCGGCCGGTTCTCTTCATCTTCGGGGGGCATCACAGGTTCTTCGATGCCCGTTAGCAATTTGATGAGACGACTCTCCTGCGGCTCACCTGCCACGATGATCGGTCCCTCCGATCCACCCTTCTGCAATGACACATACGAATCTAAGGAGAGTTCCCCTTCCATCTCCTGGTCGTTGTGACAGCCGGTACAGTGTCGAACCAGAATTGGCTGAATGGTCTTTTGATAATCGGGAACAGCCTGCTCTTCGCCTCGCGATGGGGACAGAATTACAAGAACGATCAGCGGCAAGAACAATAGTTGGTGGACTAAAAATCGCATATATATCACAGGGAGATGCTTTGCGAAATCGGCTCTGCTTGTCGGTTGCTACAGCGAACCGCAGCCCATCTCTCTGTTCCGCTAATGATTAAACAAAAACTCTCGGCTACTCATAATGCCCCAGTAAAGGTCTTCAATAAGCCCACGACGGTCCTCTTCATTTGCGCCCTGTAGAAATTTCAGAAGTTCTTCCTTTTCCTCGGCTTGTGGTCGCCGCGATAACGTTCGTAGAAAAGCTTTTTCAAGCACGGCTTCGTCATCGTCACCGCTTGCGATGGCTTTGGCAATACAACTGTTTTCGTCTTGGAGTCGTTTGTTCATGGTATCACCATTGTTGATGTGTAAAATCTGCACCAAACTCGGCGTATTGCTCCGCTCACATTCGCAAGTGATATTGCGTTCATTGCGACCAAAGGTTTTTAGGAAAGGTGCGACGACTGCAGAATCATAAAGTTCAATGGCTCGCGTTCCTTCAGGATATTCCTTGGTTTCCTCGCTGCCACCGCCATCGCTGGCGATTCGGGTGAATTTCCCAGGGACCTCAGTGACCTGACCGATGGCATCGTGCAAAACTTCTGCCATCAGGCGTCGGGGATAATAGCGGCTGTGAAATCTCCTGTCGGCTTGATTCGCATCTAGCGACCGACTGCTCCTCTGATACGTTTCCGACTGCAAGATGAGACGCACGAGCGCCTTGATGTCAAAATCGTTGTCCACGAGCCACGCGGCGAGTGCGTCCAGCAATTTGCCATTGCTGGGGGGATTGGATATGCGGAGATCATCTATCGGCTCAACAAGACCTACCCCGAAAAAGTTTGCCCAGACCCGGTTGACGATTGCCCTACTAAAGTACGGATTTTCTGGTGAAGTCAACCAATGTGCCAGCGCAAAACGCCGATCCCGTTTGTCTTCAAAGGGGAGCGGTTCGGCATCAAGTGGCGCTGGTGGCTGTGGCTTGCCGGTACGGGGCTGGACCAAGTCTCCTTCGGTGGCGCTGTAGAGTGTCCGTAATCCTTCACCGCTCCGTGAATCGCCTCCCCAGCCCTTGCTGCGAAGGCGTGCAAAAAGATTCGCCATGGCGTAATACTGATCGTTTGTCCATTTTTCGAGGGGGTGATCATGACATTTGGCGCATCCAATCGAAAGGCCTAAAAATGCGAGGCATACGTTCTCAGTTAGGTCTTCGGGCGTCTGGTGCAATGCGTAGAAGTTTGTCTCGCCATTGTTGTGGCTATCCCCGGTGGCAGTGATAATCTGGCGCACCATCTCATCCCAGGGTGTATTTTTCTCGACTTGCTGACGAATCCACTGGTAATAGCTCTTGACGGCTTTGGGTCTCAAGCGTCGCCCGTTGACCAAGAGCAAGTCCGACCATTTGTAAGACCAATAGTCAACAAATTCTTCGCGATCAAGTAACGTGTCGATAAGGTGATCTCGCTTTTGAAAACCACCCACATCGCGTGCAGTTTGTTCCGAATCATCTGCTTCTGTCTCTCCACGATCCTCCATATCACCGTCACCCGGGTGACGGTTGTTCAGAAAGGCGTTTGTTTCTTCAAGTGTTGGCAAAGTGCCGATCGTGTCGAGATAGATGCGCCGGAGAAATTCCGCATCGCCCGCTGGTGGAGAAGGTGCGAGATTCAGGCTTGCCAGTTGTTCGAGTACCAGGGTATCGATAAAGTTGCGTTCGGGTGCTTCGGCAAAAAGATCTGCATCAACCTCGTAATCGTACGGCGAAGTTATTTGTGCCAGGACAACGCGACTGGAAAACCAGACAACAATAGCTCCCTGCCCATGGCCGATCACGGAGACGAGTCCATCCGACGATGTATTGGCAACCGTGGCGTCTGCAGTGGAGAACCTCGCCCAACGGGTAACATCTTCCTGGCGACCATCAGAATAGTAGGCAGTGACAATTAATTGCTGCTCATCACCAGGATGAAGGGTGCTCTGTTCGGGCAATACTTTAACGGAAACCAATTTGGGATCGTTTTCATCCGGTGGTGCCGCTCCAGCCATAATCCATTCAGCAAGCACCCGATAGTCGGGTGAATCGACTTCAAACCGTAATCCTCCCTTATGCGCCACCCCACCAGATGGCTTTGCCAGGACAAGGCTGCGGCCCGGGTCGCCAAGTTCAATCCGCCGGCCCCTCGCCTCGCGGGTGAGGGCCCAATGGTCGGTGAGCGGGTCATAGCCGAGTAGGGAGAGCTTGAAACCTCCCTTTCCCCCCTCGGCACCGTGGCAGGAACCCGCATTGCAACCCTGCTTGGCGAGTACTGGCAGTATGTGGCGACGAAATTCCCATGCCAGTGCTTCACTCGATCCGCGTACGTGAGCCTGGGTTGTGGCTGTTTGACCCCGCCAGACTCCAGTAAGGGTGGATGTACCATCCCCGACGGCAATTGCCCGGTTGCCTACAATATTGACCACTTGTGGGTCACTCGACCCCCAAACGTCTCCCTCCCGGGCCTCTCCCACGTAACGATCTCCCTGGCGCTTTTCGAGGAGAAGTTGTTGTTCTGCGCCTTTCGAACCGAGCACGAAGGACTCAGGAAGCACCACAAGGGACTCCTGAGCAAATCCTGCAACAGAGAAAATCACGCTAATACATAGTAATGGAAAGAGATAACGCAGCGAGAAAGGCATTATTATCTTAGTGATCATTGGTTCTCTTTTCCCGAGCACTGTCAAAGGGAAGGAGGATGAAATTGGAAGCGAGGTGCTCGGTCGAGTCGTTATTAAAATAATTCTTTAATTTCATGGCGATTGAAATCGATGACTGGAAATGGTCGCCCTGCCGGCCCAGGTAGAATGGTATCCCGGTTGATACCGAGTCCACGATAAATAGAACCGACAATTTCTGGCGGATCGGTAGGTCGATCAACCGGTACGCTCCCAATGGGATCACTTTGCCCGACGACCCGACCACCCTGTACCCCACCACCGGCAAAACAGCAGGTAAAACATTGTGGCCAGTGGTCGCGTCCCCCAGCTGGGTTTACTTTCGGTGTCCGGCCAAATTCGGCCACACAGGCCACCACGGTTTTATCCAACATACCGCGTTCAAAAAGATCCTCAATCAATGCAGTATAAGCTTGGTCGTACATTGGAGCGACAATCTTCTTCATGCCATCAATGGAGGTAAATGGCTTGGAGCCGTGAATATCCCAGGTAATCTCATCAAAAACGGTAAGAAAAGTATTGATGGTGACGAATCGCACCCCAGCCTCAATCAAACGGCGCGCCAGCAAACAGCACTGACCAAAACGATTATGGCCGTACCGTTCGCGAACCTTTGATTTTTCTTTTGATAAATCAAAGGCTGATTTTGCTTGGGGACTGGTCATCAATCGATAGGCGGCGTGAAAATTGCCATCAAGCAGTTGCGCATCATCACTTTCTTCAAAATGTCGCAGTGTCCGATCGACAATATCACGCATTCGTTGTCGTCGATTGAGTCGTGCCGTGCCAATTTCCGGAGGGGGGAGAAGATCGGGAACCTGAAAATTGGGCTTCGATGGATCGGCCATCAATACGAAGGGATCGTGGGCCTTTCCCAAAAAACCTCCAGCCTGACCGTTGGGTAGGTTGCCTCCTCCTCTGCCCATCAATTCCGGGAGTACGACATGGGATGGCAGATCGGTTCGTCGCCCATGCAAATAACTGACAACGGATCCGATATGAGGACTTTCGATGCCTCCGACAAACTTCCGGCCGGTTTGCAACATCTGCCATCCTGCATCGTGTACAGCGGCAGAAGTGTGATAACAGCTACGAACAAGCGAGAACTTGTCAGCAATCTTCGCATGACGTGGCAGGATCTCGGTAAGCTGGATATCGGGCGAAGCGGTCGATATGGTTTTGAAAGGCCCGCGAATTTCAGCTGGTGCATTTGGCTTGGGATCAAACGTATCGAGTTGACTCGGTGCACCAAGATTGAAAATCAGAATACCACTGCGGTCGTCATCCTCGATGAGGCCCTGCTCCTTTGCCTGTAAAAATCCTGGCAGGGTGACTCCTGCAGCTGCAAGCGTGCCAACCTGCAGGAAGTCGCGTCTTGTGACACCCGTACACGTCTGGGCACATCCATTACCTTCAAGGCGGAGCATAATCAGATCCTTTTTTACCGAGGCAGGCGGGACAATATTGTGTCCTATGCGGCCACATAGCAGCCGTCTTTGTGGTCGGCGGGAATGACCGAGCCCGACCGGTTTTTGGGTATATAAACCGCATTCAAGACAGCCACGGCCGACTATCTCTATCTTAACCTGATCTGCCCCGAGGCCCCACTGACCTCTTTATTGTGAATATTGTAATGAATCGCCCCTTAATAATCGCACCCGTTCCCCTGCCAGCATCCAGATTGTGCGTAAATACTTTTCTTAAAATGGGATAGAACGTATCGAGCCGAGGCGTTTGCTCTTTCCTAATGGTGTAAATATCGACTGCCTGCGAAGCGAAAATAGACACCCCTAACCGGAACAACGGGACAAAAACCCCAAAATTTCATGAAGTCTCGCGGAGGATCGCATCGTTCATGATAACGACTCTGCTTTAACGAACAGAAAGTTCTTTGACGGCGTCTACCAATCCGATCACATTTTCGACTGGTGTCTGTGGCAGGATACCGTGACCAAGATTAAAAATATGGCCCACCCTACCGGCAGCTTGGTCAAGAATGTCAGCGGCACTTTGACGGATCTCATCGACGGGGGCGATCAGGATTGTCGGATCCATATTTCCCATTATCGCATGGCTGTGGCCGATTGCCTTCCAGGTTTGATCAAGCTGTCCGCGCCAGTCAATACCGATCACGTCCCCCCCTGCTTCAGCTAGCAGAGGATAGAGCGCCGTATTTCCGGTGGCGAAGTGGATGACCGGAATTCCTCGAGGAATGCTTGCGATTAATTGTTGGCTATGCGGCAGCACGAAACGGCGATAATCATCTGGCGAAAGACACCCGGCCCAGCTATCGAAAATTTGTACCAACTGGACTCCGGCCGCGATCTGTGCATTGAGGTATTTGGTGATGCTGCGCACCAAACGGGCCATCAATGCATCCCAAGCACCCTGGTCGCGATACATCAGGGTTTTAGTGTGTAGGTAATTTTTCGAACCCCCACCTTCGATTGTATAACTGGCAAGAGTAAAGGGTGCACCGGCAAACCCAATCAACGGAAGGTTTTCCGGCATTTGTTCTCGTGTTATCTGAACCGTCTCCATGACGTAGTGGAGTGCATCGACACACTCGAGTTCCATCACTCGATCGACGTCTCGGCTCTCACGAACGGGGTTATGAATTACAGGGCCCTCACCCTGGGCATATTCCAAATCCAGCCCCATCGGTTCGAGGATTGGCAACAAATCAGAAAAAATAATTGCCGCATCAACTCCGAGGCGATTTGCTGCCGTAATCGCCACCTCAGCACACAACGATGGATCCTTACACAACTCAAGAAAAGTCGTTTTTTCGCGCACCTCACGATATTCTTTCATGTATCGACCCGCTTGGCGCATCAACCAAATAGGGGTGCGCGGCACCGGCTCCCTCCGACATGCCTTGAGCAACAGGCTCTGATACCATGGTGCGTTGCGATCCTGGGTTTCATCCCGCGTTGGACGCGTTTTTAATGCAGCTGTAAGTTTTCGTTTGCGATCGAGCAGTCGTGGCGTATGCTCAGCTGCTTCTGAAACGAGTTGCCCCATTTTATGATGCTCAGGTTCGAGATCGGCGGGCAAGTCGCATTTTCGTAATTGTTCACTGGTGGTGGGGCCAATGGATGCAACAACCATTTGACGCATCGCCTCGCGAAGTTCTTCTTCCAGGCCCAGTTGTTCTGCAATCTGAAGTACATTGTTTACCTGATTGGCAGCGGTAAAAAGGACAGTCTCAATATTTCCGGCAACAATATCGCGGATAGTTGCCTCAAGGAGATCGGTGTTTTTTGGAAGATCCCAGCGATAGACCTTAACCGGGATCACCATTCCCCCCCGGGCCTCGAGTCCAGCGAGCAAGCTAGGGTTGGTCACGCCGTATTCCTGCAGCCCAACCGTTTGTCCGGCAATTGGCAGGTGCTGATCGATGATGAGCAAAATTTCGCGCCAGGTATGCGGTGCTGCCGGGATAAACGTCGGCTCAATGCCTAAATCTCTCAGTACGCTGCTTGGTTTGGGACCCCGAGCAATCGTAGTCGTGTCGGCCAGGGCAGAGAGAAAACGCTCGCGGTCAACGTGCCGCTCGACCGTCTCAACGAGCAACTTGATACCCACCCCAGTGAGCAGAATAACTAGATCGATATTTGCCGTAATCAACCGATGGGCAAAATCAACAGCTAGTTGATTTTCATCGACGGCCACTTCGCGCATCGAAGGGGTCACATGAGAATGACCCCCATGTCGTTCGATAAGACGGGCCATATCTTCAGCGCGGCGACTCTCGAACGCAGCGACATTGAGGCCGTCAAAGGACATAGGCGACATAACAGGAAATGGGGAAAAGAAGCGACCCCACTCATGCTAGCGTGAAGATAAGCCTCAGAATAGATGGTACTTCTTAAGGCAACTCGCAAAGCAAGGAGATTTCAAGTCTATGCTGGCTTCGAAATACCGATCAAACTTTGTTTAGCAACTCACGGTATGGCGAAGAATGAACCAAGCACTCCGAAGCGTTTTCCAGAAGCCCTGCTTTTTCACACCATCTTGGCTACCGAGTGGCATCTCGTAGATATTATTTCCTCGATAGGAAAGCTTGGCGATCAATTCGGCTTCAACCCCAGAGCGATTCTGTCTGATAGCGATGCCCTCAATGGAAGATCGCCTAAAAGCTTTTATAGAACTCTCAAAACCGCTTAAATTTTGTCCCGTACAAAAATTCGAAAAAGCAGTCAATACATAGCTGATAGCACGAACCACTCGGCAGCCCGATTGCGACTCTGGTAAGAAATCCTGTGACCCATAAAGAACATCACAGCAGTTTGCAAGGATTGGTTTAATCAACATCAGAATATCATTGGAATTGCAAGAGACACTATCATCCAAAACCACGACAACCGTTCCAGAGGATGCCTCCAGCCCAGTTCGGAAGGCCGCTCCTTTGCCGTGATTTCGATCATGAAGGAGTAAGGACAACACATCATGTTTTTTGGCGAGTTCCGCTGCAAGTGCGGCAGTGCCATCTGTACTGCCGTCATCGACGAGAATAATTTCCTTGTCGATCGGCATATTGATCAACGTACGAATCATTGCTGGCAATGATTCTTTTACATTGTAGATGGGCAATATTAATGAAAGTTCAACATCCTTTTCGATTGCCTGCGCTTCGTCAAACAACGAATCTGCATGACCGAAAGTATTATCCAGGCGATCAAGGTGTTGTAGATGCTTGTCCGTGGAGCTGAAATCGGGTTCGGTACTGGAGAACGGGTTCTCATGTGCTATTGATTCGTTTCTCTTTATCATGGTGTCATTCCTCTGAAATCAAAAAGGCTCGAATAGGAGCGAGCTCCAAAAACATTTCTCAGTCCACCTACTATCTTTCGGCCACACCACTAGGCCAGCATGTGCGTTGGATAAAGTCGCCTATCTTTTACGCGTGATACAATTCTGACGGCCACAAGGAGTGTGAAGCCTGTGATTGTTGTGGCAGGCTGTTTACCGTAGATTCGCCACTTGATAGGGCATTGTCGACTCGGTCGTGCAGGATATGCCGATGATCCCGATAGGTCTTCTGTGCACGGACAGAAGAATTCGTTTTGAGCCAGTCGGCAGAGAATGACTTCAAGATTAGTTTTTCTCTTTGTTTGTCAATCCTTCAGGGATGCCTAGTCGATGGGTTCTCGCACGAGTAGGATAGAACAGGAAGTTTTTCCCAGACTCAATGGGGTCCTCCCTGAAAACGGGCCAAAAAATCCATGACCGGCCCCCTGATAGCCCTGATGGCCAAATTGATTAGTGGGGCCAGTGCGCGTTGGGTTGACTGCCAGCCAAATACCCGCCAGCGGGTCTATTTTGCGAATCACACAAGCCACCTCGATTCGTTAGTCATTTGGTCCGCTTTGCCGAGTTATATCCGCGTTCTCACCCGTCCAGTAGCGGCCAAAGATTATTGGGGAAAAACACGCCTCCGCCGCTATGTCGCCGGTCGTTTTAATGCCTTACTTATAGATCGCCGAGATATCAAGGTACACCAATCCCCAGTGGATATGCTGCTCCGAGAAATCAGCACTACGGACTCACTGATTGTCTTTCCCGAGGGGCATCGATCTGCCGGTGAGCAAGTTGGAGAGTTCAAAAGCGGGCTCTATTATCTATGTAAAAAAAGACCGGATCTGGAGGCGGTTCCGGTCCATTTGGATAATATGAATAGAATTCTTCCTCGAGGTGAGTTTTTACCAGTACCATTGCTGAGTAGTATCACGTTTGGACCGCCTCTTGCATTGGAGTTGGGAGAGCAGAAAGTGGATTTTCTTACGCGGGCCCGAAAAAGCCTTTTGCGTCTGAAGGACGTCTGATTCTATGGTTAATGACCCAGTGACCTGGATTTTTGTAGCGGGTGTTTTGTTGTTGCTCGGAGTGGCGACTACCGTTGGCCAATTTTTAAAGGGCCAGCCCGAATCTGGGATAAAATCTGCGGATGTTGAGACGTTCAATCGCCGTGTACGTGTCTGGTGGTTGCTCTGTTCCCTCCTGGCGGCAGCACTTTTTCTGCCACGCAGTGTAACGGTTGTTTTGTTCGGCCTACTCTCTTTTTGGGCATTGCGGGAGTTTATTACCCTGACCCCGACACGACTAAGCGATCATCGTACGCTTTTCTGGGTTTTCGTTCTGTTCACACCACTACAATTTGTGTTGGTGGGGATCGGAAAATACGATCTCTACAGCATTTTAATTCCAGTCTACGGATTACTGTTTGTGACCGCGAGAGTCGCCTTCTCGGGAGACCCAAAGCGATTTCTTGAAAGAACAGCAAAGATCCAGGCAGGTCTCGTGTTGTGTATCTATTGCCTTAGCCTTACTCCAGCATTGCTGTATTTGGATATTTATACCTCACAAGATCTTCGTTTACTCAATGAAGCTGAGCAGAACCCCATGCAATTTTCCGCTCCATCCGCCTGGGGTAAAAATGCCTTACTGCTATTCTATTTTGTTTTCATGGTTCAGATGAGTGATGCGTTTCAATATATTTGGGGCAAAATTCTTGGCAAAACTATTATTGCCCCGGCGATTAGTTCCACCCGAACCTGGGAGGGACTTGTTGGAGGGGTTGGCAGCACCGCGCTGTTAGGCGCGGCACTCTATTGGGCAACCCCGTTTAATGAATGGCAGGCGGGTTGCCTGTCATTTGTTATCGCGCTGGTGGGATTTTCCGGCGGTATGGCAATGTCTGCCATCAAGCGGGATCGTGGGGTTCAGGATTACGGCACGCTCGTCGTTGGCCATGGCGGTGTGCTCGACCGCATTGACTCGCTCTGCTTTGCATCGCCAGTTTTCTTTTTATTGACGAAAACTTTTTTTACGCCCGGTTAAGCCGATGGCGGTGGCCAAAAATAGCTCTGGCGTTGAGTAGCGAAAGTCACCAAGCTTTTGTGACACAACAGCCTCTATCGCAAGATGGTCTGTTGGGGTTGCTGGAGAGGCTGCTGTCTGGTCGCTTGATGTCTTTCCCTCCGAACGGCCGCTGCAATGCTGCCCGGCGCGAATGAGAGTGGCTCTGCCGTAGATCGCTCACCGGCAGCATACCACCCATCGCCAGCAGGTGCCGTTTTTGTTGCCGCCAAATGGCTAGATGGAGTTGATGGGGTTTGTGCTTTGTTGGGGTCGGTGCTCTCGATTCGATGGATCAGGTTCGGCTTGGGCCGCTTTCGCTGTGCGTCACTAGCAAGAGCGACTAAAGGAGTCGCTCCAATTTCTGGAGCCGCTCTTCGTGAGGGACTCCCCTGTTTGACCCATGTGAGCCACGCATCTTGTAAGACAGCAAGGTTATCGACCCCATAGGTCGCATCAAGGGCCCGCAACCAATTCTCATCACGTAGACCGTCGCCAATAAAAGCAACAAACTTGCGGTGCCCCTTCTCCTCGATGAGATAACGAGCGAGTGAATAACCCTGGGCGTAAAGAGGCAGCACATCTGATGGATACTCTTTCATGGCAAACATGTGACTGAAAGCGATTCCCCGATGAGTCTGGAGAAACGTGACCAACATCTTTTCGTGTCTCGCTTTTTCCGATACATGTTCCACAGTCGTACATGCCCCTTCGTCAGCCCAGCGAGGTAGCGGCGCTCGAAAGTGTGTTGCAAAGATGGTATGCGTGACTTCATGTGGCAATACTGAATCGAGAATACGAATTTCGGAGCCCTGAATATTCATTCGCCAGCCGCCCACTTGTCCATCCTGGAAAACAAAGCTGGTGGCACCGCCGGCTCCGAGATGGGGGGCTACTTGGGCCGAGATGGGGCAGGGACTGTTCCAGCGAGGTAATGGTTTTCCCAGCCACTGTAAAGCAAGGTCATGACGAAACCTTTCGGCGGCATCACCGATTTTTTGTGCCAACGGGCTTGAAGGGGCCGTCACAATAAAATTGGCGGTGCGATACGACGCAGCGATACTGCTGAGACTGGCCAAAAAAATGACCGCACGCAGGAGATGAGCTTCCATGCTCTTATTCCTTCGTTAGATTCTGGATCAAAGAAAAGAATTGCCGTTCCATCGGCGATTTTTCGGGGGCGGGGAGAGTAGCGAAATGCTCATATCGGGGCCATACCAATTTTCCGGCAAAAAGGCTCAAATTGCGGCTGCCGATCCGGTATCTGTGGAGCCTCTTCGAAGAAAGCACTTGGGGAGAAACCGTACGAAAAGGGGTATCACTGGTACCACCCACGAGAAAATTACTCTTGCCATAGTAGGTACCGATCGTTAACGATTATGCAGCTAAACCGGACTAGACGGCTTTATGGCATCTCGATTCCCGCCGCGCCTTGGTTGCTTCCGGTTTACTCCCGGAAAAACTTGACAGTTTGGGGATGCAGGTTTAGGATCGAATTCATATAAACCCCTTATGGTTCAGACCCTTAGAGTTTTTTGATTGGGCCCGGATGAGCGTTGAGAACATTCAGATCCTGCTTTATATATTGGCGGGAATTGGTGTCATTCTGTTCCTTGTGGCGATCATCATGAGCCACAAGTCGTGGAAGGTCCATACGATTATTATGGTCTTTCTCGTCTTCCTCGCTGCATCCACTACGATGGTTTTGAGTGTGCAGGCTTTAAAGGCCCACCAAGCATGGCGAGAGATTCTTCACGGCAAGCCAGGAGAGCGGTTAGTCGGCCTGATTTCCAAGACGGAAAAACTCGAGCGAGAGAACCAACAGCTGGAGTTTGGCAAAGAAAATGCGAGGGGAAAAATTCTCTCCCCAGGAATCGCTCAACTCAATATCCACCTGGCCGACGTTCTCTACGATCGCGGACGAATGTGGACCGACTGTCAACCAGAATCACTGGTTGCGGACAATGAAGTGACTGTGGCTATCAACCAACAGGCGCCCTCTCAGATCACCCCCAATCTTATTCTCTATGTGTTTGATGCACGCCCATTTTCGCAAGGGGGACGGTACCTGGGGATGTTTCGTGTGACTGCGATCACTGGCGGGGCTGCTGAAGAGAATCCGGATGGAGAGGCACCGACCGGTCGGGTGGTCGTCACCTTAGCCCCCAATTGGACCATTTCCGAAAAGGAGCAGGCCCAGTTAAGGGAGAGTGTCGAGAACAAAAAGCCCTGGATCATGTACGACAAGATGCCGGTCGACGGACACCGGGTGTTTGCAACATTGACGGCTGCCGATGTGGGTGTTCCGGAAACGGAATTTGCCCAGATGGATCGCGCAACGCGGATCGAACGACTCATTCCCGGAAAAACAGTGGAAGAATTTATCGATGATCACCAGCCCGCCAGAGACGAACATCCGGATGAGCGAATCGAAGAGTTGGTCGAGTTTCAAGAGGACTACCCGGATGATGAGACCGAACCGAGATTTGTTGATGGCCAGGAAGTCTGGCTTCCCAAGGCCCCGCCGCCAGAAGGCGTGATCACCATAAAAAATCCGATCCCAGATGCTTTGCCAGAAGAAATTCAAGTTGAGTCCATTCCAAGTATTGATGTATTGGTAGACACTGAAATTGTGGAACGTGTCGATGAAAACTCTTCAAGGTATTCACGCAAACTTCGGGATTACGGTTACATCTTTCGCGATCTGTATCTGGCCCGGAGTCGTCAGCAGTTTCAGATCAAAGAGCAGGATTTGAATATTGTGGATGTGAAACAGCTACTTTCCGATAAACAGCGTGTAACGACGCAATTTAAAAAAGAAGAGACGCGGCTTAAAAATGATCTCGATAAGTTTCAAGCCGACCAGGCAATCATCGAGCGATTGCTTGCTGCCGTGGAGGCGCAGGCAAAAAATACGATGACCCAGATGGACGCGATTCGCAATGAGACGATCCAACTCGGAAAACGGCTCAATGCAGCCCAGATGCGTGCAGTGGAGGCGATCAACCGTCGCGCCCCGGCGGCCCCTCAAGCCACCCTCGGTTCAGGATAACCTACCACACCGCTTCCATGCAGACTTGGCTGGGACAATCTCGGCTTTGCATCGGTCAGGCAGTATCCTACACTTGGTTTGCTTTTAGAGCCAGTTTCTCTACCTAAACGGTGGCCGGATGCCAAGTCGCCGTTGGGCCTTACGTGAGTGTTAAAAAGCCATGGGTATCGATAGTCGCGACTACTACTCTCAAGAGCCCCGCTCCAATTACCAATTTGGCGGTCCCACCGGACAATTTGGTGGACAGGGGCGATTGATGGTCACCAATCTGGTGATCATCAATGTGATTGTCTATCTGCTTGAACTCTTTGAGCGCGTGCCAGTTTCTGGGAGTTCGCCAATCGAATACATTGCGCCCTTTACCTCCGACTATCTCGCGCTTCAGAGTGGCCTTTTTGTGAACAACTGGAAACTCTGGCAGATTGTGACCTACGGATTTGTTCATTCACCAAACATGATTTGGCATATTGTAGCCAACATGTTTTGCCTCTGGTTTTTTGGCCGTGACGTGGAGGGGATCTATGGCAAGCAGCGTTTTCTCTCTTTCTATCTCTCCGCGATAATCATTTCAGGCGTACTGGGCCTCTATATCCAGCAATTGCTCCAAGGAGGTCCAATAACGCTGCTCGGTGCCTCAGGCGGTGTTGCGGGGGTCATTATCCTCTATATCTGCCACTTTCCACATCGCAAGCTGCTGCTCTATTTTATCATTCCCGTGAAAGCCTGGGTGCTAGGGATTTTATTTTTGGTCTATGACTTCGTAGGCACCTTTAGCGATTCCCATGTTGCTCATGGTGCCCATCTGGTGGGAGCGGCCTGTGGCTGGATCTATTACAAGACCGGTTGGGATTTGGGCCACTGGCTACCGAGTCGGGATCTGCTCAAGCGGATCGGCCCACGGCCCAAGGTCCGTATCCACAACCCGGACGACGACAAGCTGCCGGAACAAGTTGATCGCATCCTGGCAAAGATTGCTCGGGAAGGGGAGTCGAGCCTGACCCGTAAAGAGCGTCGTACCCTCCAGCAAGCGAGTGAGCGCTATAAAAATCGGGACAGTTAAGGGCCCAGTATCCTGTCGTTGTGTGGACCCCATTTTGCATCTAGAGCGGCCGACGGGGCAATTGTCGGCAGTGGGGGGGCGTCTTCTTAGATGGTGCAAGCTCATTGTGCTCACGGACCCATTCCTCGCGCTCCTCCTCTGAGGCGTAGTAACAGAGCCAGATATGAGGATGACGACTGGCGTCGACACAGTCCCAGTGCAGATAGCTCTCGGTCGAATCGAGGTTTTTTTCCTCGCTCGGGAGAATATCACGAAAAATCAACTGATAAAGCTCTCGGTCCGTGAGGTGTTCTGTAAAGTCGAGCACAATCCGTTTCTCAAACAGACGATAGATGGTATCCCAGAGGAGCGTGTGCAAATCACCGTTACCTTGAGGGTCATCGGAAAATGTATCGGGCAGCGGCAGCGAGAGGGGCGGATCGAACCACTCGGCGATGGGTAATACGGGTGCCCGCTCCCAGGCCAGCATCGATTCCAAAAATTCGTTTTCTTTTGCTGTGGAAAATGCCCCCACATTGACCCGACAAATCGCTTCGTCAAAGTAGGGTTCTAATTGATTACGCAACTCGGCGTTACGCATTAGGTGATCGACATCGTCGAAATCAAAAGACTGTATCTCATGTTGTGACATCGATAGCATGCCCTCTTAGTAGCCCAAAAGTTGGCGTAAAAAGATTACACGAAAGCCGCCCGGCTCGGGCAGGCACTGTAACCTGTGGCTTGAACCGCCACGTCTTATTCGACTTTAACAACGATCAGACAGGGATCAATAGGCGGGAGCCGAAGTCGACTGCAAGGATACAGAATCGCGAGTCTTTCGACCCGCACAAATGAGAAACTTGCCCCGCAAACTTGTTGCAATCGTTAAAGCTTGACAATCGCACTGCAAATAGAGGGGAAAGACCCTCCAAAGGCTTTTCAAGGGGTCCCCAGTTTTTCATCGAGATGGGTGATTTTTTCAACCCGTCGGGCGTGCCGTCCACCGTCAAAATCGGTTTCTAGCCAGATCTTAACCATGCGGTCAATCAACTTCGTTCCCAAAAGATCAGCGGAGAGGCAGAGCACATTCAGGTCGTTATGCCGACGACTCATCTCAGCGGTCAGATCATCATGGCAGGGAGCTGCGCGCACACAGGGAAATTTATTAGCGGCGATGGCCATGCCAATTCCGGTACCACAAATCAGAATGCCACGATCCGAGTCGCCCTCACTCACGAGTCTGCCAACTTCGGCGGCAATGTCCGGATAATCAACGCTTTCCTCACTTTGTGTGCCGACATCGTGTGTTTTATGTCCAAGCTGCTCAAGCAAATCAATAATCTGTCTTTTTACTTGAACGCCACGATGGTCACTCCCTACAGATATTTGCATGGTATAGAGTTTTCCGTTTAGTTATCGTTCCATTAGATCTTAGGTTGAAGCAATAACAAGATTATTGATACGTGCTTCAAGTTCGCCGCGAATCTGTTCGGCACACCGTTTATATTCCTCTACAGCTTCCCCAATGGGATCCGAAACATCCTTGCCGTCCGCACGCAATACCTCGGTACGAGAAGCTGCGTCCGGCCACTGAGTGACTAACGCTTCGCGGTGTGCTCGAGTCATAGTTAAAATAAGATCTGCATGTCGCACCATTTGTTCTGTGACCGGTTGAGTGCAGTGCTGGCTAAGATCGAGTCCCAGGCTCGTCATTACCTCGATTCCCTGGGGCGACGCCCGCCCGCCCGCCATTGCTGCGATTCCCGCCGAGGCGATAATCACTCCATGCTCTTCAATATCAGCTTCAGGACAGCCAAGTTTTTCCGCAATGAGATGCCGGCCCAAGACTTCTCCCATCGGACTGCGGCACGTGTTGCCAGTACAAACGATCAACACGAGAAGACTGGAAAGGCGTTTTAAATGTTGTTGTGTTACCACACCTTCGCGGAGAATTTCATAATTGGATTCCGAGACTTTAACGACCGATGATGGTTGCCCAAGGCGACTTTTTCCGGCATCCAAAACCAAATCAAGATGTTCTCCCAGTTCGGCCACGACCTCTTCTGCCGTGACCGCTTCGGGATGTCCGGTTTGGTTAGCGCTGGTGAGTGTGACGGGGCCAGTGAGCATTCTCAACACATCTAAAATCAGCGGGTGCGCAGGGACGCGAAGTCCGATCGTTCCGTTTGGGGTGACCGCACTCTGTACGTCAGTTGGCAATTGGGCAAGGAGACTTTCGTGGTGATGATTTTCTACAACCAGAGTTAGCGGTCCGGGCCAACAGCGTCGAGACAACCTTCTACCCATAGGACCGAGGTCTGGAGCATAGTCGAGTGCTTCTTCTGCACTGCGGACTGCAAGCGTGAGTGGATGTCCCGATTGACGCCCCTTAGCCTCCAATAGCCGCGTAACGGCATCTGCGTTGAGCGCGCTGGCTGCAATTCCATAAACAGTTTCTGTGGGAAATGCTACCAGCTGGCCTTCGGCCAGCGCCTGAACAGCTTGATGGACTACATCGCGGGTGTCCTCAGCACCTCGAGTATCAATTACCACAGGAGCCATTGAACGATCCACCTCTCCGCCAAATACTCGCCCGAAATCGATTTTTCGCAGCTTCGCCCCCAGCAGCCAGAAATCAGAGGAGTCGCAGATATCCTCATGCGACAACGAACCGGAAATTGTATTTCAAGCCACTTACGCAATCCAGCAACCTAACGGGTGCGGGCAAAGATCGTCAAGTAGGCAGTACCTCTAGAGAGGTACTGGCAAGCACGCGGGAGGCAATTTTCGCCTTGATAGGACCGGAGTGGAACCCTCCATGAGCCAAAACCATCCTCCTTGTCAATGAGCGGAAACATTGTCATATCGCTGTATGCTCGCTGCCGCGCGAGCTCGCCGAAGATTTTCTCTTGACTCCCAGTATTGCCGAATGTTTCAATTCCTGCATGGATCTTTTCAATCTCTTTTCCACGCTACTCGCTATGGTGTTGTTGTTTCCGCCCATTATTGCAAATGGATTTGCGGATGATGCCAATCCACTGCAGGATACCCTTCTCGATCCCCTCGGTATTGTCGCACCACCATCCCATCACAGGAATGATGCCTTGCCTCCAATATTTGAGGCACAACGGTCCGATGCGTTGAACGTTACTGCAAAAAGCGCTATATCGCTCAGGGCTGTCAATGAGAACACTTTTGAGCGGGCAGTCGCCGATTGGGAAGAATTTATCCCCGCCAAATTTCCTCTTCAGGAAGGATCGATTTTTTATGGCGATCCGAAGATGCTGCTGGCAAGTGTCCAGAGAGAGCCCACCAAAGACTCACAATCCTCGCCCAGAGGAGTCTTGCTTACGGCAATCTGTGCCCTCGGAATCATTGGCACGCTTTGGATCTTCGTTTGTCTTCGCCGCCGCTCTTCGGGAAAATCGTTTTCCCCATGAGGTCTTTGGGGACGCCTTCATCCTCGAAGGGCGCTTTTTCTACGATTTACTCCGGTTGTATCGATCAGGATACCAAGGCCTGTAGGGTCTCGGTAAAGAATACGGCCGTTACTAAAAAACTACATTTTTCCACGTTGTTTTTGACGATCAGATAGGAGTGGATCATGCCATGATGGCAGGTCCACCTATTGGACTATCCATCCAGCGCGACGGACCGCGGCCTGTTCTCGTTCTTTCGAGGTCGCTTCTTCTTGTTCCGTCACAGTCGTACATTCCTGATAGCAAGCTTTTTTATTCTGATAACTTGCGCCAGAAGCCCCGCGCAACTTTGCACTCCTGGGGGATTGTGAAAGCCAGGAGCTACAGTGCGCGGTCAGCGCAAAATCCCACAATCTTCAGCACCGACGAAGAATGCATCTTCCGCAGAACGGGTACAGCAGCGTCCACATCCTGCAGTGGTTCGTGTGGTTGCCTCTTCGGAAAATATGACATCCATGGGATCGGGCACCTTGGTACATGTGACGAACAAATATGGAATTGTCATCACCAATTGGCATGTGGTGCGCGATGCCCAGGATTCGGTCGAAGTGATCTTCCCTGATGGGTTCCGGTCACAAGGTACCGTGATGAAGCTCGACGAAGACTGGGACTTAGCCGCAATTGGAATCTGGCGACCACAGGCTAAGGCGGTCAAAATCTCAACGGACTCGCCGCAGCGAGGAGAAGAGCTTACCATTGCCGGTTACGGCAACGGTTCATATCGCGCAGTGACCGGCCGCTGTACGCAATATGTGGCTCCCGGGAAAAAACATCCATTTGAAATGCTCGAACTCTCAGCGGAGGCCCGTCAAGGAGATTCCGGAGGCCCTATCTTTAATGCTCGGGGGGAACTGGCGGGCGTTCTTTTAGGCGCAAAAAAGGGGCATACCGTGGGGAGCTTTTGTGGCCGTGTTGATTTGTTTCTCGTCGATGTGCATCAAACGCTCCATCGGAATCAGACGGAGCAATTTGCCCATGGGCGCGATAGTGGCCGGCTGGTGCCAGTTCGTGGAAACTCTTTGCAGCCCGCAGTGGCTGCGATCAATCCTTCTTCTACACCCTCAGTTCGTTCTGGAGGGCTTCCGACATCTGCCCGGTCCACATGGTCCCCAGAACACTGGCAATGGTCCTGGCTGTTAACAAAAGTCTTCGGCAGCACGCCGGCAGACCAGTTCAAGACATTTTTGGCCACGATCGGAGCCTTTTCGTTGGTACTCTGCGGCTTGCGACTTTTTAAATTCGACTCCTGACGCAGAAGGTCCCGTTTCCCCAAAAACTTTCGCTGCTCAATCGAGCCAATCTTTATCTGTTAAGCGGTCGGGAACATACTGCTCTGTCACATAGCTGATATCTTTGCTGATGAGGGATTCCACCTCCAGCTTGAAGTTATTTTTGAGCATCAGAGCAATTTCTTTTTGCCAAGCCTTTTTGTGTTCAAACCAGGGGTACCCTGCAATTTGTCGAGCACGCTTTCGGTCATTATCATTCAGGTCAATACGAACACTTGGCGAAAGATTACACCGCTCGTAATCCTTGCTCCGTAGACCAATGTAGCGTGCTTTGGGAATTGCCATCCGCTGCGATTCGTAGGCGAGATTGATCGAACCCTGTTTAATAACGCTATAGATATAATATCCCCAGGGATCGTTATCGAGCAGGCAAAAAATCGGCAGATCGAGTTCGTTGTGGAGGCGGTTGAGCAATCGTCTCACGCCCCTTGGCGGTTGCCCGGCACCGTGGGTCAGAATGCAATTATGTTTTCGCCAAAACTTGTCCTCATTAAATCTTTGCCATACGGTACCCTTTTCTACATGGAGTACGAATTTCGCGCGGCACTTTTTAAATTTGATAGCACTCGGTTCTACAATCGATGGAATTCCATAACCCCCGGACCCCATCCGAGAACAGTCGATTAAATCCCCATTGTCTTCTAATTGCAGATTCCCCACCATTTCACCGCGCTTATCTGCGTAGAGATGCAATTCTTCACGGAGACTGCCGAGAAAGACTTCGACGTCCTCAATGATGGGATCGCAATCTGACTGTTCCTCGAAGGTGTTTTCTTTGGTGCCTTCAATCGTATGTTTCAGCATGTAATAGAGGCCACGAATGCTGGTATTCTTTCCCTGCTCAATTAATTGTTTGCATCCACTGCCAACCAACATGGTTTGCATATAACTTTTTGCTTGAGAGAGATTGAACAGTAACCGACGATTGGTGTTATTGCCCATTTCGATAAACCGTTTACGACGGTTGAATTTTACGTTCGACAGGCTGCGAGTCGGAATGTCGAGGTGGGGGTCGCGCCGTCGTCGGGCTGTAGAGACAACTTGATCGGCCATGCCGACCAGCTCTTGTATGGTTTTCCGATCCCGTTGCTCCAGGCGGGGCCGCTTAGCAGTGGTTTTTGTGGCAGCGGCCTTTTTTCGTCGGACCTTTTTCTTTGCCATACCGGCTTTCCAATACCTTTTTAGGAGTTTCGAGAGGCTATGGTGAAATATCTGGGGTCAACTGGTCGTTAAGTTATCCGCCACCTCGTTGGGATCGATAATGAGCACGTTATCACCAAGGTCTAGTTCCTCTTCGATGGGACGCCCACGGCTATCGAGTTTAACATCGGCTTCAGCGGTCTTCTTTTTTGCCAACACGAGAAGTTGATTGTAAAGAGTGCTTCTGTCTGTGGCGTTGATTTCACTTACCGCAGTTGCGACCTCACCGAGATAACGAAGGAAGATGCTGCGTCGTTCCCCCTCCTGGCGTACGCGGACACGGCGGCGTAGATACATACCCAATTTTCGGCCTACCGCCTGGATCGCCAGCCTGAGTTCTTTTTGTATTTCAGGATAGGATGCAACGGCTTCTTTCGACTCGCTCGTAAAGGGAACCCAGACGCTGGCCATGTGAATCATGAGGGTGACCGGCCCGGTCGGGAGCGATCCCCGAGACTGGCTCAACCCGTAGGGTCTCCAGTTGGCGGCGAGAACACTTTGGGTAATGGCACAAGCGGCTGGCTGAAATTGAAGCGGTACGCGATTGGCATACCGTAGGACATTCATGGTTTGCCCTTCGCCGAGCTTAACATTTTGCATGGCCTCGTGCAGTTGATCAATTTCTTTCGGTTTGAGTTTTGCGGGGGATTTCCGGGTCCCTAGGTCTGTTTCTTTGAGAATTCTTTCGGCAGCCTCACTGCCAAGACCATTAAAGGTATGGATCAAAAATTGCCGGAGTGTCCGCAAGTCTGTCTGTTGGATCAGCTCCACCAAAGTTTCGTGCGTAATGCGTTGCGCGACGGTTGTGCCACCATACGCAAGCGCGACCTCAATTTGGAACGGATTGCCACGATACACCGAAGGGGGTCGCGTGGAGGCCACATAAAATTCGCCAGGAACAACCTGATGCAATCCTTTGAGTAATAGATCTTCGCCAATCGGTGCAATGCAGTCTGTTTTGGGTGCGCTAATTTTAGTCTGTTGGATTGCCTGATAAAGGTGGTCTGCCTCGCCTCGGCCAATCCGCCGAGTACTCGCCCGCACTTTAATTCCCGCGGCGGTGCAAAGCTTGCGTGCGACGGATGGACTGACACGGGAAAAGGAGGATGTCAAAAATTGTGACATCGTTGATGCTTCCGACGCCTTGAGCATCGCAATCAACCGGCCAAGTTCTACACCATAAGGATGCGGTTTTATTTCTTTAGGTTCTGCGGGGAGAGTATCAGTTGAACGGTTGTATGATCGGTAGCCGCCGTCAGGATCAACATAGTGGATCGTTACATGGGGATTGGCAATGGCGGTCTGTTCAAGATATTCATCAACACTACCCCGTCTTCGCTGGTACTTCGCTTCTAACTCGATGGTCACACGCGTACCACTCACTACCTCTTTTGCAGCCGAATCGGTAGGCTCAGCGCCATATCGGGCGACCCATTCGATCCCATGCTTTGTCATCCACGCCTCACCTTTGGTTCCCGCTGGGATATCAACGCCGTCCCCGCGCCCGTTGAGAATTTCCGGTTTGTTCTTTTTGGTATCAATCTGAATTTCGTAGTAGTGGATAGGTTTTCGCTTTGAAATTTTTGAAGATATTTTTACCGGTTTACCGGTTGTTAGCACTCCATACATGCCCGCGGCGCTGATCCCGATGCCCTGCTGTCCGCGACTCATCCGGAGGCGATGGAATTTAGATCCATACAGCAACTTGCCAAAAATCAGCGGGATTTGCCGCTTGAGAATACCGGGGCCGTTGTCCTGAACCCCAACTTTATAGCGATTGGTTCCCGTTGCCTCGACATGCACCCAGATTTCCGGAAGAAGTCCAGCTTCTTCACACGCATCGAGTGAATTGTCAACGGCCTCCTTGATTGTGGTTAGCAGGGCTTTGCGGGGATTATCAAAGCCGAGGAGATGACGATTTTTAGCAAAGAACTCGCTTACTGAGATATCACGCTGGCTCGCCGCCATTGATTTGGCCGTGGCCCGTCGAGGGCTCGTTCGCTTGCTGGCCGATCCATTGCGATTGATTCTTCTCGCAGAACCATTGGCGCTGCTTGCCGCAGTGCGAGTCTTTTTCTTCCGCGCTGTTTCTGACAAGCCGGTTTTTCTGCCTGCCGCGCGCTTCGGACGTTTCGGAGGACGTTTTTTCCTTTTTATTTTGACCTTTGCCAAACGCTTGCCTCCCACAACACAAGTGGAACATTAAATGGAATTGATTTTCAGGATCCATCAGGCCGCTTCAGCAATGAACCATTCTCTCGAAGAGGATATGAGGCAGAGTGCCTTATGGCAAGCTTTGCGGCCGTTGCGGATTATACCGATTGTCCGGCGAGTCTCCCACCCGTTTTGGGCCTGATCTCGTCCTTAACCGCTTAATTTTGCGCTCCCGACATATAAAGATTCACCCGCACGAGCATTGCGAACCGAATCTTGTCCTAGAGGCGCACACCCGATCCAAAAGGGTTGATATCAGCGGGACTCTATTGATTCCAAATCAAACCCACATGGTTTTCGAATCAACAAAAAGGAGCATGGAGATGGTGCATACCCTAACTCGCAGCGTTCTGTTGGCCGCCTGTTTCATGGGCTGCTTGCTTTTCGTCACCATGAACGACGCCGAAGCAGATCCCTACGGGCGTTACAACATGCAGTGTGGCTATAACGTGCAGCAGCAAGAACTATTTTACAACTACTACATTGGTGGTGGATGTGGTGGGATTCCCGCACAACTCTATCTCTCACCGCGACCCACTCCCCCGCTCGTAGGCCACACCTACGTGACATATCAACCTTTGCTACCCCATGAAATGCTCTACAAGCATCATCGGACCTATTATCGCATCCATCCTGACGGCAGTGGGGTACGAACCAAAATCCGGTGGTACTGATAGTTTGACGCACTCATCTACTAGGAGTGCCATTGGAATTCGAGCAGGAAAAGACACAAGATGAAAACAGCAAGTCAATGTATGGCAATGATGCTAGCGATCTTTTTTGGATCAATTCTTTCGGCCAATGGGCAGGAAAATATGAATCCACAGGCTGCCTGCCCGGCATGTATTGGAGGGGGATTCGGTCCAACATGTAGTTCCTGTGGTGGAGTTCAAAGCCCTGCGTACGCGATGAATTACGGACACTGTGGGCGTCGCTGTCAGGCTGCGTTAGCCTACCCATGGCATTGTGGGTACTACTACACCCAATGGGGCAGCCCAGTTGCATTGGTTGTTCCTCCAACCGCTGAAAAGCAATACAGCATGGGATGGGGTGTCGGAAACACCCGGCTTACCCGTATCTACCATCAGTTTGGTCGCCCATATCCGGGTCCTTATGCAGGCAATCCGGGCCAGCGTTTTTTAGCCACCCCCTACTGGCCGAGCGACACCTCCCAATTCGGGGTCTATTACGTTCGGGGTCCCTGGTAAGGTCACGACGAAGCGTCTCACTCGATGCATCGGCTCGCCTTTTGTTTTGTCTCGCGTCTGCTATTTCTGTTGGGGCGAGCTCTCGTCACAGAGAGCAAGCAAGGCGCGAAAGCGTTTGGCCATGGCCGCGCCACCTAGATCGGGGTGGAGAACCTGGGTTATGCGTATAATACGAGCGGCTTGCTGCGTTTCCCCAAGTTTATATTTGGCCCTGGCTTGACCATATTTTGCCTCGAACCACTCTTGGGACATTCGGCGGCTGCGGGTTTCAATTTCACGCCATTTTTTCAGTGCGTCGCTCCACGCACTGCGGTCGCTTTGTTCCAATAGGAGCGAGGCATACGCCGCTTGGATCTTTCCGTTTTTTGGATTGTCTTTGGCCAAGGCTTTGATTCGGGGAAACGATTGTTGACGATCTCCGACTGCCTTCAGGGCGGTTACATATCCAAGCTCGAACTCCAACGTTTTGTTGTTATCGACTTGAATCTGCTCCTTCTCCAGTAGCTCGAAACAATCTAAAAAAAGATCGGACACCGCCACTCTGTCTGTTCCTTGTACGGTTGCCATCAGGGTATTGAATCGCTCTAGAAGCCACAGCAAATGTTGGGCATCGGGGACTTTCAGATTGTTACAGATCTTCTTCGCTTCCGCCTGCCTGCCTGCCTGTCCGGCAAGGGCATAGACCTGTAAAAGGCGTAACTGTGCCAGCAAATCTGCATTTTCATTAATAGGATGTTTGAAGATATCATGCAGAAGTCGTTCGGACTGGGAAAAGCCCTTGCTGGTGTACTGCATGCGCAGCCGCGCTGATGTATTTGCGGCGATCAATGCGGTTGTGACATTCAACCGGTCCAATTTGCCGTGAAGTAGATTGCGGGCCACACGCTCTAGGTGGTTGGCGGCACGGGTTGCTTTTGCTGGTAGGGAGGAATCGTGGCGACTCGAAAGTTCCTGACAGTCCTTTTCGTAGCATCTGGCCGCTCCGGCGACCGCCCCTGGAAACTGTTTGCTGGAGGGTGCGACCTCTGCAAACAGCTTTGCCGCCTTGCCCCACTGCTGCTCTGATTGATACATCTTTCCCAGCCAAAGTCGTGCCGCATTGGCGGTGGTCGACTTGGGCCAGCTAGTGAGATGTTCCTGTAGTAGCGTGAGATATGTTTTGAGTTCGGGGTCGGATTGCTGGCGGATCGCTTGGGCATAGTTATAGATTCCCATAAGATGGGCTTCAGCAGCATCTCCTTGTGCGTCGGTTGAGCGCGCGATTTTCAAAAAGCGTTGACTGGCAGCCAAATAATGTTTCTCTGTCTGTTCAATCATCGCGGCGGTATGACTGAATTGAAGTGCTCGCTCTGCATGGCCTTCTCGGACTGCTCGCTCTGCGGCCCGATCGTACAAATTGAGCGATTCTTCGATTCTTCCCGTTCGGTAGAGACCGTCAGCAGCGCGGGCAATCATCTCTGCATTTTGTTTTATCGATGTTGCGGCAACGTGGTGTCCAATCAAAGATTCAGCGCGCCGGTTCCAGTAGGGTGTATGTTCCCGCTCGATACTGGAAGCCAGATTTGTAGCCCGCTGCTGCCATACCTTCGCATTTTCAGTTTCATCACGTTTGGCGGCAGTAAGCAAAATTTTCAGCTCCAGTAAGTCGCACTCTGCACGGGTGTGTCGGCCTGTCGGCCGAGCACCATTGAGCTGTTCAATAGCGAGTGTAAATTTGTCCTCCCTAAGAAATTGCCGCGCCAACTGCATCTGTATGCGCGCGCCAATATCATTGGGAGGTTGTTCTGCAAGATACTTCTCAGCGCGCTCATGAAACAGTGTGACTTCGCCCAGTAATCGCAAGCAAGCCAGATAATGTACCCGACTGTTCCACTCGAGAGGACGTTGTGCGACAGCTAAAGAGACGAGAATTTCTTGGGCTTTTTGCAGTGCATTAATTCGATCGGGGCTTGAGTCTGGGTAGCAGATCGCT
>JABABY010000079.1 GCA_014237955.1 Planctomycetota bacterium | reverse complement strand
GTATAATCGAGAGCCGCATCATTCATAAGGGCAGCACAAATGACTTCCAAAAACCCCGAGAGGATTTTCGCCCATGCCGCCTAGCGCAACGTTTCAGTTAGCTCCAAGTCGCCAAGAAGTTCTCACCGCTCTCCGCAGCCAAATCGATGCCGCCAAACCGATCATTGGCGCCGGCGCTGGCACGGGCATCTCCGGCAAGTTTGCCGAAGCGGGCGGCGTGGACTTAATTGTGATCTACAATTCCGGGCGCTACCGCATGGCGGGTCGCGGTTCGACCGCGGGCTTGATGGCCTATGGCGATGCAAACGCAATCGTCGTCGACATGGCCCGAGAGGTGTTGCCGGTGGTTCGCAACACGCCGGTACTCGCTGGCGTAAATGGTACCGATCCGTTTCGCATGATGCCGGTCTTTCTTTCAGAACTTAAGGAGATGGGATTTGCGGGGGTGCAGAATTTCCCCACGGTGGGACTTATCGATGGCCATTTCCGGACGACCCTCGAGGAGACCGGAATGAGCTACCAACTGGAAGTCGACATGATTGCATGTGCGCACGAACTCGACCTACTCACCACGCCTTATGTCTTCAATCCCGAGGAAGCGGTAGCGATGACACAAGCGGGCGCCGATTTGATCGTGGCCCATATGGGTTGCACCACCAAAGGCAGCATCGGGGTGAGTACTGCCAAAAGCCTTGAAACGTGCGCGGAGGAAATTCAGGCGATCCACGATGCGGCAAAATCGGTCCGCGACGATGTGATGGTAATCTGTCACGGCGGAACCATCAGCGAACCGGATGATGCGCAATACATCCTGGACAACACGCAGGGGGTTGTTGGGTTTTTCGGCGCCAGCAGCCTCGAGCGACTTCCCACCGAACGGGCGATCACCGAACAGGCCCAGACCTTTAAGGCAATGCGTGTCTAACAGCACGCGAGCCTGCCGGCCGGGCAACAACAGGCATGGGTTAAGCAGTGGGGCACAGTGCAATACAACCAGATTCCATTTATTTTCCTCCGCAATATCCTTCAAACACAAAACGTGAAATACCGCCGGGCGACCCATGCAAATCCATGTCCTCTATACGGCGCAATTGAAGAATGCCGCGGGCGTGCCCGGGCAGATCATTGACCTTCCCGACCAAAGCACTGTCCGTCACCTCCTTGAGAAGATTGCCGAAGTCCATGGTGAGGCACTTCGCACCATGTTATTCGATTCTGGAGGAGATTTGCTTCCATCGGTACTCCTATGTCTCGGAGACGAACAGATATCGATCGATCACGCATCGCCGCTCTCAGATGGAGCTGAGCTTACATTGCTCAGCGCCATTAGCGGTGGTTAATATTCTTTGATTCAGGACACAGCCATGCCTCAGGCACCACTGAACAACGAAGAGAAGGAAACGTATGCGTGGCAAATTCCGGTTCGCGATTTTGGCGAAGAGGGCCAGGAGCGACTCAAGGGAGCGAGCGTACTCATTTCTCGCATTGGCGGTCTCGGCGGCGTTGTTGCCTATGAGCTGGCGGCTGCGGGAATTGGCCGCCTAATCCTCGCCCACGCAGGCGATATCAAGCCGGGCGATCTCAACCGCCAACTCCTGATGACCCACGACGCCCTCGGCACACCGAGAATTGAATCGGCAAAAAAGCGGCTCTTGGAGCTCAACCCGCGCCTTCAGATTGATGCCGTTGCCCAAAATGTTGCCGAGGAGAACGCCGCCGATCTGGTTTCCCGCGCCGACGTGGTGGTCGACTGCGCGCCACTCTTTGCAGAGCGCTATCTCTTAAACCGCCAGGCCGTTGCCCAGGGTAAACATCTTATCGAATGCTCGATGTACGAGATGGAATTCAACATCACTTCCATTGAGCCCGGCACGACACCTTGCCTGAGGTGCCTTTTTCCGGATGCGCCTCCAACTTGGAAGAGAGAATTTCCTGTCTTCGGTGCGGTCTCCGGTGTCGTCGGATGCCTTGGTGCTAGTGAAGCAATCAAAATACTCGGTGGCTTTGGAAATCCACTCTACGGACAATTGATCCGGGGTGATCTACGGAACATGCAATTCCAAAAGATGACCATTCATCGGGACCCATCTTGCCGGGAATGCGGGCATCTATTTCAATAATACCCAACAGCACACGAGAACCGCATGTATTGTGATCTGCCTGTTTCTCGTCGATACCTCGCCACCAAACCACACCACGGCATGCCCCATCTCGACCCGCTTCTTTGCTCAAGCTAGGCTATGGATAGCTTTGAGAGCAACCTTTCCACCAATCACACCCGTTCCATGCGACTTTTTCCTCAACAATCGGGCTCTACCAATTCCACGGCGATCCTTTTGTATGGATCCCTGGTGGCGTTGTTTTTACTGGTCCTGGCACTCTGGCGGAGCGGTTCGGATCGAAACGCTCCCGTGTCCGAGAATACTAAAGAACTCACTGCGAATGCAGATTCCGAACGGCCCCTTTTCGTCTATTGTGCGGCCGGCATGCGTAAACCGATTGAAGAGATTGTTGCGGCCTACGGGCGGGAATACGGAGTCCCTATCCACTTACAATATGGCGGCTCCAACACACTCCTTGGCCAGCTCGAGGTAAGCCGCACGGGAGATCTCTACCTTGCTGCGGATGAAAGCTATACCCGCCAAGCCCAGCAGAAGGGTTTGGTTCAGGAACGACTCCCAGCGGCAAAAATCCGCCCCGTGATCGTCGTCCAGAAGGGCAATCCAAAGGGCGTCCGGGGCATTGCTGATTTAGCCGGTGGCAAGGTGAGGTATGCCCTTGGAGATCCGGATGCCGCGGCCATCGGTAAAAAAACTCGAAGCCTGCTCTCCGCATCGGGCGACTGGCCCGATGTCAAAGAAAATGCCACCGTCATCAAGCCAACAGTCACCGATGCGGCCAATGCCGTGAAGATCGGCAGCGTCGATGCCGCCATTGTCTGGGATGCCACCGCTGCACAATATCCTGAATTGATCGCCATTCGCGACCCGGCCCTCGATCGCGGCGCCGCGATCATCGAGATTGCGGTTACCTCGTTTGCCAAGGACCCCACTGCTGCCCTCCATTTTGCCCGATTCCTCGCCGCGGCCGACAAAGGACTGACATCGTTTGCCGGTTGTGGAATCGAAACGGTCGACGGCGACCGGTGGGCCTCGCAGCCGGAAATAACCCTCTTCGCAGGTTCGGTCAATCGCCGCGCCATCGAGCCGGTGATTCGTGAGTTTGAAGGCCGCGAAGGGGTCACCGTCAACACGGTCTATAACGGCTGCGGTATTCTGACAGCCCAGATGAAAGGCATGCATCAATCCCGTCAGGATGATTTTCCAGATTCCTATTTGGCCTGTGATGTCTACTATCTCGACACCGTAAAAGAATTATTCGAAAACCCGGTCAATATTTCCGACACGGACATTGTGCTCACAGTACAAAAAGGAAATCCCAAAAATATCCAAACACTAAATGACCTCACGCGCGATGGTATTCGACTTGCCCTCGGTCAAGAGCAGCAGTGCACCATCGGGATACTCTCCCGCCGCCTGCTCGCAAGCCAGGGCCTTTACGAGAAGCTCGTGCAAAATGGAAATATCGTTACGGAAACTCCCAGCTCTGCACTGCTTGTCCCCAACGTCACGACAGGGGCTGCCGATGCAGCCCTCGCCTACTATTCGGACACCCTGGCCGAAAAAAATCGCCTCACCATCATCCCCATCGACTCCCCGCTCGCCAAGGCAATCCAGCCATTTAGCATTGCAAAGACCAGCCAGTACAAATATATGGGCCGTCGCCTTTTTGATGCGATTGCCGCCTCACGGGACGAGTTCATCGCGGCAGGATTCAACTGGCGACTCGGCGACCGGACGGGTCCGTTAAAACCTGAAGAGTCCGGCAATTAGCCAACTGCCAATTCTAGCGGAGAGCATTCTGTTTTGTCTCATATCGATGTTACTCTTAGCGATCCACCACGCCGAGCTGGAGCCAACCGGCTGTTCTTCGCTGCGTTAGGCACAATCGGCGGTACCTACGTACTGCTTATCCTCATGCTTCTCGGGGCAGATGTTGCCTACCTCTTTAGCGATCGCAGCAGCGAAGAGGTTGTTGTCGATTTTTCAGTAGATGCAAATCGAACCCGTATTCAAGGCGGAGAGAGTCCCACCGATCGCTTTGCAAAGTATGGCATGTCATTCGCCAGCGACGAGGAGGGGCATTCTCTGACATTTTTAGACAGCTCTGATCCTGGCACGTTTGAAGCCTTCGGCACGCCACATGAAGATTTTGGTGGTGCCGGTCGCGGCACCGGTGGTCGGCGGGGCAAGCAAACAAAGAACGACCGGCCACTAGGCAATGTGCTGCTGCTCACCGAGGGTGACGCACCGACCCTTGGCACCATCACACTGAACTGGAAACAACCGGTCGAGGTGGATCGCCTCACCATCCTCAATGCCCGGCAGGGGGGGTCGCTGCGGGCGTTTTCTTCCGATGGAAATCTCGCTATTGAAAGAACACTCTCACCGGTCGGTCCATCGAGTGTGCTCTCTGTGCACCTCGGCATCAAAAATATTTCCCGGCTCGATATCGCTTTGCCTGGTGGCGGCGCACTTGCCGATATCGCCTTTTTCTGGAACGGCCGACTCCTTGCCGACTGGGAGAGAGCGCATCCCGTCCTGGCCGCTTTTGCGTACAATCCGATCACCAATGCACTCGCAAAGCCTGAAATCCAGCATTCCATCTATCTGAGCCTTCTCTCCTGCACCATCACCACTATCCTGTCGCTCTGGACGGCCGTCCCCTTGGGCTACCTGCTTTCCAGACATCGTTTTTTTGGTCGCGATTTTATCGACGCGGTGCTCGACATACCGATTGTGCTTCCGCCGCTTGTAGTGGGCTTGAGCCTCCTGATCCTGTTCCAGTTTTTCCCGGCGACACTCCGCGAGGCAGTTGTCTACAAGGTCCCGGCCGTTATTCTCGCCCAATATGCGGTCGCCTGCGCGTTTGCAGTACGGACGATGCGCGCGACCTTTGACCAGATCGACTCCCGCCGGGAAATGGTTGCACTCACACTCGGCTGCAGTCGAGCGAGCGCATTTATGCACATCGTACTCCCCGAGTGCCGCCGCGGCATGCTCACTGCTGGTACCCTCGCCTGGGCGCGAGCGCTTGGCGAATTCGGACCACTCCTTATTTTTGCCGGAGCCACGCGTAATAAGACCGAGGTACTTTCGACCACCGTCTTTTTGGAACTAAGTGTTGGCGACCTGGGAGCGGCAGTCGCCGTATCGATGATCATGGTCGTCTCTGCGATCATCGTCCTCGTTTTGGCAAGACTATGGGGAACCCGCACCCTGTCGATTTGAAACTACGTCTGGAGACTTTTTCTTGATCCATATCGATCACGTGACAATCCGAGCGGGTGACTTCCATTTGGAAAATGCCTCTCTCTCAGTACCGACAGGCAGTTATGCGGTTCTGATGGGCAGAACTGGCTCGGGCAAAACATCGCTCCTAGAAACGGTTGCCGGACTCAAACCGATTGTTTCAGGCCGCATCTTTCTCGGCGACCGCGATGTGACTGCATGCACACCGGCAGAACGACACATCGGTTATGTACCACAGGATGGCGCTCTTTTTGGGCACATGAATGTTCGTGAGCATCTGGCATTCGCGCTCAAGATACGTAAGGCAGCACCATCCCACATCGCCCAACGGATTGAACACCTTGCAGGGATGCTGGAAATCGAACCGTTACTCTCCCGCTCGATCCACGGACTCAGCGGCGGCGAAAAACAACGCGTCGCGCTTGGCAGGGCATTGTCGTTTTACCCGAAGATTCTACTTCTCGATGAACCTCTCAGCGCCCTCGACGAACCGACCCGCAGGCAGATGCACACCCTTCTAAACCACGTGAAAGAGGAGACGGGGGTCACAACATTGCATGTAACGCACCAAATGTTCGATGTCGAACACCTTGCAGACTGCATCTTCCGGCTCGATGACGGCAAAATCGTGCGCGATGCCCTACCCGGATAGATTGGCGCGCGATCCCGGATGGCGGGCCTCGATATGACCCGGCCCGGGCGGCTATACTGGTCCCTTTCCCGCCCACATCAAAAACCTTATTGCCTTCTGGAGCATCCGGACATGAAACTATTCTTCACACTGCTTGTTGCGTCAATCCTTTCGCTTCTCAGCCAGGCACCCGTTCGTGGAGAGGTCAAGCTGCCCAACATTTTTGGGTCGCACATGGTTTTGCAGCAGCAGCAGCCAATCCGCGTGTTCGGCTCTGCCGATCCGGGCGAAAAGGTAACCGTATCTTTTGCAGGAAAAAAGGGAACGGCGACTGCCGGCACCGATCGGCGGTGGCAAGTCACGCTGCCCGCCATGCAGGCGAGCAATACACCCCAGAACATGACGATCGAGGGCAAAAACCGGATTGAAATTACAGACATCCTCATTGGTGAAGTCTGGATATGCAGCGGGCAATCCAATATGGAATGGTGGCTGCAAAACAGCGCTAACGCAAAACAGGAAATCGCTGCTGCCAATTTTCCCGAAATCCGTCTCTTCGATGTGACCGGCCACACCATGCACCGCGAAGCGCAGGCCAACACAACCGGGACATGGAAGCTGTGCAAACCGGCAACTGCCCGAAGCTTTTCGGCAGTCGGATACTTTTTCGGCCGGGATCTTTATCAGAAAGCCAACGTTCCCGTCGGCTTGGTCGGATCGAACTGGGGCGGCACCAAAATCGAACCCTGGACAACGATCGACGGCTTTGCATCTGTTCCTGAACTGAAGCATTATAGCGATGGCCTAAAGAAACTTGACCTCTCTACCCAAGAAGGCAAAGCACATCACCGGGAATATCTTGACCGGCTCGAACAGTGGATCTCGAAGGCCCACAAAAAAGTAAACAGCAATCAGCCGACCGGCTCGCCGCCACCGCCGCCGAGCCTGCGCGACCTTGACGCTGCGACAGCCATCTATAATTCGATGGTCCACGGCCTGGCTCCCTACAGTCTTCGCGGGGCCATCTGGTACCAGGGAGAATCAAACGGAGATGAAGGCGAAAGCTATTACCACAAGATGCGAGCCCTTATCAACGGCTGGCGCAAATCATTCCAAAATCCAGAACTCGCGTTCTATTTCGTGCAACTCGCAAATTATCGCGAGGGCAACAAGCCCGAAGAGCGATGGGCACGACTTCGCGAGGCCCAACGTAAAACGCTCCACGTCCCACATACCGGAATGGCGGTTACTACCGATATTGGAAATTCGGATGATATTCATCCTCGCAACAAACAGGATGTTGGAAGCCGACTGGCCCTTTGGGCGTTACGCGACATCCACGGTCAAAACGTGACTCCATCTGGGCCTCTCTTTCGCGAACTGAAGATCGAGGGCAATGCAGCCCGCGTGCTATTCGACTATGCCCCTAATGGCCTCATGGCCGGAGAAAAAAAAGGGCTGGCTCCCACGCGAGAGGTAAAAGACGGAAAGGTGAGTGGCTTTCTCATTGCCGGCGCAGACAAACAATGGCATCCGGCATCCGCGACAATCGATGGCAACGACATGCTCCTTTCCTGCCCCAGCGTGCCAAAACCGGTCGCGGTTCGGTACGCATTTCTCCAGGACCCAAAGGGGGCAAACTTGTATAATAAAGAAGGCCTTCCCGCCTCGCCGTTCCGTTCCGATAGCTGGTAACAGCCTGTTTTTAGGCAGCAGCATTGGCTAAGCTTGTGAGGCGAACCGCACTTAGGTTATGGTGTTAGTAGGCCAGAGCCGTCGAAATGCGATAAAGAACCCCTCCAAAGACACCCACCTTCCATTAGAAAAACAGGACTCCGACGATGACGAAAAAGCCTTCTGCCACACGCCGTGACTTTCTCAAAAAATCGGTCGCCACATCAGCACTTGCTGCAGGTTCGGTCCCCTATTTCAGCTGGAGCGAGCCTGTTTTTGCCAATAACTCTCCCAATGATCGGCCAAATATTGGCTGTATTGGGACCGGAAGTATGGGGTCGGGAGATGCAATCGACCACGGCCATTTCGGAAACATTGTGGCTGTCTGCGATGTCGATTCACGGCATGCCGAAAAAGCCAAACACCACGATCGGATCGGCAAGGGCAAGGCCGACGCCTACAAAGACTATCGCAAAATACTCGACCGAGACGATATCGACACGGTAAGCATCGTAACACCGGACCATTGGCACGTTAAAATAGCCGTCGAAGCGCTGCAGGCGGGGAAGCATGTTTTTTGTCAAAAACCACTGACCCTTACGCTCGAAGAAAACAAGATTATTCGCGATGCCTGCAAAAAATACGACGACCAGATATTTCTTGTCGGCACGCAACAGCGAAGTAGTCGTCGCCTCTTTATGCGTGCGGTAAATATGGTCCAGAAGGGTATGCTCGGCGACATCAAAAAAGTGACCGTGGGCATCGACGGAAGCCCAACGGGCGGACCATTCCCCCTAGCGGACGCGCCGAAGGAACTCGACTGGGAGATGTGGCTTGGCCAAGCCCCACTCGTCGATTACCGCGAGAAACGATGCCACTACCAATTTCGCTGGTGGTATGAGTATTCGGGAGGCAAATTTACCGACTGGGGTGCACATCATGTCGACATTGCCACCTGGGCCCTCCAGCAGGACCAGGAGGGAATGGGCCCCGTCGAAATTGACGGCAC
>JABABY010000078.1 GCA_014237955.1 Planctomycetota bacterium | reverse complement strand
TCAACGGATCCGCATCCACCCAATGGCGGCATCGATCAATACAAACCCAGCTAAATACCAGAGTCTCGTAATAGGCGTCAATGCATCGGGAATCGGCCTCTCGAGAGGATGCCTCGGCGCGTTCGTAGGCACTCTCTGCTAAATCGAGGGCCGTTTCAGGGTCGCGGCAGAGAATCATTTCTTGAAGCCGATGCGATGGCCTTTGATCATCTATGATGCGGCTATCTTCACCTGCAACAAATGTGCCCTCTCGCATGATCGCACCGCGATGTTGGGGAGGTGCTAACCGTGGAGCACGCCACTCATTGCTTTTTCGACACAGTCGGCAGCCCGTGCTGGTGCTTGCGAGCAAGACCAACACCATGATCCAAATGGCTTGAGTAGAATTTGTCGAGAGACTGCGCTTCTTAGGCGCAAAGTCACAGAGACAGCGCATATCGATTTGGTTGCTGGATTTTTGCATCGCATCTCCCAGATTGTCATCGAAACAACGCGGCTCCTCCCTTGCATGGGACGTTGAACTTGCAGGTCGTTTCTATTTGCAGGAATGCGCCTGCGAAAACGGCCATGACATCTGTAGGTCCGCATGGGATGATTTCTATTCCAGCGGTACCGATTATTCCTACTATGGGCGTCGCTAGGCCCTGAGATCGAGCATGTCGGAGGGATCGGAAAAATTGGCCAGTGCGTGCGTCGAGATGGTTTTTCCTTGGTAATGCGTTCACCGGTCAACAATGTTCTCGCCGTCCTCTTCTTAGTAGAATATCCAGTCGAGAAGACGAAACACCCCACCCATAGCAATGAGATGCCATGTGTCGATGTATGAAACAGCTGCTCTTTGCAGAGCTCCTTATCCTTTCCACGGGATGCTATCGCGAGGCAGAGCCGCTTCAGATCTCTCCCAGCACCAGCAACGCTTCAAACGCGTTGGTCGCCGCACAGGGCGACTGGCCTTGGTGGCGCGGACCCCATCACAACGGCGCTGCAGAACTCCAGGATGTGCCGCAAAGCTGGGATGAAAATCGGAATGTTCTTTGGAAAGTTCCTGTACCGGGTCGTGGGCACGCGAGTCCTATCGTCGTGGAAGACCGAATTTTTCTTGCAACCGCAGATGATACTAAGAAAACGATGTCACTTCTCTGCCTAGACCGTACGACCGGGAAAACGCTTTGGGAAACAAAGGTTCATGATGGGAAGTTTATGCACACCCATAAAAAGAATTCGCACGCTTCACCAACGCCCGCCTGGGATGGGGATTCTGTCTTTGTTGTTTTTTTAGTTGATGATGGCATTTTTGTAACCGCACTCGATAAAACAGGAAAAATTCGGTGGCAAAAAAAGGCGGGCCCTTTTGATTCCAAACATGGATATGGCTCCTCCCCCCTGCTTTACAAATCACTTGTTATCGTCAACGGCGACAACCAAGGAAGTGGATTTGTTGCGGCATTGGACCGAAAAACCGGTGACATCGTCTGGCGCATCGACCGCACGGACAATTCCAGCTTCGGCTCGCCCGTTATCGCCCATCTTGACGGCCGTGATCAGCTTCTCCTCAGCGGGCACAATCAAGTTTGTAGTTACAATCCCAGCAGCGGTAAGCTGTATTGGAAATCTGAAGGGCCTGCTGCAACAACGGCCAACACACTGGGGTGGCACCAGGGTCTGGTCTTTGCCAGTGGAGGTTGGCCCGAACAAAATCTGATGGCCATACGGGCAGACGGCAGTGGTGAAATCGTCTGGCAAAAGGGTATCAAGGCCTATGTTCCCTCGCCGCTTGTGATTGAGGATCGCCTTATCGTAACGCAGGATGCCAATATTATACGCTGTTACGACCCCCAAACCGGAACGGAGCTTTGGACCAAACGGCTCGGGCGCAGAGGATATTCGGCCTCCCCAACAGCCGTCGGAGATATTGTGTATCTGCCTGATGAAACGGGGAACGTCCATGTCTTTCGGGCAGGAAAACAATTTGAAGAAATTTCTAACAATCCATTAGAGGGGGACGGAATGGCAAGTCCGGTGATTTGTAATTCTCGGATCTACCTGCGAACGTCCAGCCATTTATATTGTATTGGCAACGAAAATCCGGCACCTGAAGAATGATCCTGAGAAACAATCGTGAAGCGGTTGCCACCCTGTTAGTCGGCAGTCGCTACAGATTTTCGCAAAACCCCATCGAGCATTGTGGCAAGTGCGATCCCCACAGCATACGCGACAAGATCGCTCCACAAAAATCCCTCTCCGATGAGCAAAACGGCAAGCGTGTTCCGGCGAAGAGACTTGAGTGGATTGAGATCGAGCAGTTGAGAGAATTCCACAACAAGCGATAGCCCCATCGTCACCGAGGCCACGTATCGAATTTTAGACCGGGCAAATATGAATCGCGCCAGTGCATAGACTGCAATGGCCCAACAAATATCGCCCCCATAGGGCCCGAAGAGGGGAATGTCATGAAGTAGGTTACTTCGTGAAGCGAGCCCAATGGCGGCCGCTAAAAAAACGGCCAGAAGAGCAGTGATGCGAACTCGGCCAATTGTTGAAAAAGGACGCATGCCGCGTGCCTAGACTTACAAGCATCATCGGTGTGGCGGTTTATTAAAATGGTGGTCGGCAAAATCTAGATAGCGGGACCAGTCGTATTCGGTAAGATCGTGCTTCCCACTTCGTATGTGATAACCAATCGTTCCATGTAGGGGGATATTATTTTCTGGCATGGTGTCGCTCGGGAGCCCCTCCATTCCCAAGAGGCGGTAAACGGGGCTCGCCGCCTTGGCTGCAAGAAACTCCCCGCGCGGATCGGCCCAGCGATCTTCGGCGGCACTTGCAATATAGACTGGTCTTGGCGCAATCAGCGCGATCAACATGTGCTGGTCGACAGGAAGCGTCTGTTCTGACTCGTTGTATTGTTTGAAATTATCACAAAACCAGTGAGGAAAATGCTGGTTGATCGCCGCGACCGTTTCCCCAAAACCGCGACGGCTGAGTGCCGCCCCTCCACAGCCAGAATTATTAGAAATAACGATGGCAAAGCGCTCATCCTGCGCTCCTGTCCAAAGTGCCGTTTTCCCCAATCGTGAATGTCCCAAGACCGCTGTTCGATTATGGTCAATTTGCTCATCGGTTTGAAAATAATCCATGATACGACTCAAGCCCCAGCTCCATGCACCAATGGTCTGCCACTGATCGGTATCCGGCCTCGATTGTCCTGGGCGATAAAACATCGGGTGGATTCCATTTTTGAAACCATCATCAAAATCGGGGTCCAGATCACCACAGTGGGCCGTGGCGATTCCATATCCACGGGAAAGAATTGTTTCGATCGGCCAGCGGGATGCCTTTGCGCCCCGCGATTCTTCCTGAGCGCGATGCTCCACAATCCCCTCCTCGGAAGTCCCGTGCGTCCAGTTGGGGGTAATTTCTATTTTAGGATCCGGGTGGACCGTCTGGTTTCCCGAGAAGTTGAGGGCCACAAACAGTGGTATCGGTCCGCGATGTTTCTTCGGTAGATAAACAAGTAGTTTGATATGCGGTGAAGGTGTATTTTTGCTAAAACGAATTTCGATCTGTTTGCGGACCGCTTTTCCGCCGAGTGCCGCTGCATCCCGTTCGACCACTACAAAATCCAGGTCGGGGCAATCGGCGGGCGTCTTCCCGTAGACATGTTTTTCAAAAAGCTGAAGGACTTCGCTCCGACGCCGATGCCGCCAGTCGGCCTCCGTCGCTACCGGCATGCCAGAGGCAAATCGCAGAGGGTCCGGTAGGTTGTACGCTGGGATTTGTGTTTCGTCGTAATTGACACCTTCTGTAATTTGGGACGAACATGTCATAAAACAAAAGGCTATAAAAACCGGGATAATCCTGACGAAGACAAAATATTGTGGACCGGGAATGTCTCTATTTTTCATCGTACTCATTCTGGGCCCCATCGTTACTCCGGCAGTTGGCCGAATAGGGCCTTTGGCAGTCTCTTGACCGCTAGCAACGAATTCTTAATTTGTTATTTTGGTATTAGGTGGACGATGCTGCAACATGGTGCATCGTGCCAAAGTACAAAAACACAACAAGCGTAATTGATACGCATTCTACACCACTTTTTTGAGGAGTGAAAAGATTATGGCAATTGTAGGTCAAGCTGCCCCGGATTTTTCGATGGAGGCTGTCGATGCTGGTAGTTTTAAAACTGTGAAGCTTGGAGATTACCGGGATAAATGGTTGATACTTTTCTTTTATCCACTCGACTTTACTTATGTTTGCCCCACTGAAATTTTGGCTTTTTCCAAAAACGTGGATCGCTTTGAAGCGCTAAATGCTGAGATCCTTGGCGTGAGCGTCGATAGTCAGTTTACCCATTTAGCATGGACCGAAAAACCACAGGCGGAAGGCGGCATTGAGGGCCTTGCCTATCCTCTGGCATCTGATCTGAGCAAGCAAGTTGCCACCCGCTACAACGTCCTGGCTGCCAATGGCGTTGCTCTTCGCGGACTCTTTGTCATCGATCCGGAAGGAATCGTGCAACATGCTACGATCAATAACTTGGCCGTAGGCCGTTCGGTTGATGAAACATTGAGGATTCTTCAGGCATTTCAGTTCGTTGCCGAACATGGTGAAGTCTGTCCCGCTAACTGGGAGCCCGGCGAAGCGACTATGAAAGCTGACTGGAAAGATTCAAAAGAATACTTCCAAGCCGTCACGAGTTGATTTGACGCATTGCGATCAGAAGTCATTTCGCGAAAATAATATCCTCTTGGTAATACATTTCCCGAAAACATCCTTTGGCCCTTTGAATCCGGCCGACGATGTTTGGGAATTTTATTCTTTGGGGAAATGGTGCGTTACGCTTTAATTCGAATACTGTTCCTCCCGACGCTCGCCTGGAATGTACTGCTAGGCCGCATTCTCAGAATACGCCATTGGTGGGATGCGGTCGACGACCACCTGCTAATCGGTGCATTGCCCTTTTGGTACGATGCCGAGCGACTGGCGCGTGAAGGGGTAACCGGTGTCATCAATATGTGTGTTGAGTACAAGGGGCCACAGCAATCGTATGCAAGACTCGGTATTGATCAGTTGTGGCTGCCAACCACTGATTTCACACCACCAGCACTCGCAGATATTGAACGTGGTGTCGCTTTCATCTCGTCACATATTGACAATGGTGGAAAAGTCTATGTTCACTGCAAAGCTGGGCGGGGCCGGAGTGCGACGATCGTGGTCTGTTGGCTCATTCAAGAAAATGGGTTTTCGCCGGAGCAGGCCGCGGCATTTCTCACCCGTTGTCGGCCCCATGTGAACAAACAACTCCAAGAGCGCGATGTGGTGCGGGCCTTTTATCAGAAACACCTGAATGTAGATGGCAAACAAAAAAGCTAGGGCTTCAGATCTTGTAACTGTTTAATGGTAGCCGCAAGGGTGTATTTTAAATATTGGTCCATCGGCAATGTGGTCACCAAAAGCGCAACTTCCATCGCTTTGTTTGTTGGCAGAAAACTACAGGCCCGAACCGCCTCGAGACGCACCCGTGGGTGCTCATCGAGCACCCGGTCCTTGAGGAGTGCCAGTGGATCGCTAAGGTTATTGTGCCAATAGCCAACGACCCGCGTTGCGGCCGCCCGTGCACGATAATCGGGCGATTGGAGAACTCTTTTCAGCAGTGCTTCATCGACAGCGTGGTGCTGCTGATGAACCCAAAGAGCTTCTAATATGTGGTGTTCAAACTCCGAGTCGCTTTGATCGAGTCCTTCAATCCATTTGTCGGTCGCATCGATGACTTGGTGGCTGTCTCTGTTGCTTAATTCAATCCGAGATCGAGAACGAACACGGCGCTCCGAGGACTTGAGGTGATCGAGCAGCGTTTCAATTGTGGCACCAGCAATGTGTGCCTGAGGCGAAAAGGGTCTTTCGGGATAGGTGATTCGATAAATACGTCCGTGCGTTTGATCGCGATTTGGATCACGAATGTGGTGTTGCATGTGGCCGATCACAGGATTTTGCCAATCCGAAAAATAGACGGCACCTTCCGGGCCGATTTCAAAATCGGTCGGTCGGAAGTTGCGATCCGAGGATTGCAAAATGTGCTCTGCGGGAATGCCTTCAAAGCTGCTCCCCTTGTCTTGAAAGGCATACTGCAGGATGCCCTGAAAGCCGATGACATTTCCGACGAGCAAGTTGCCTTGATTTTTTTCCGGAAAGTGCTGGCTTGAAAGAATTTCGGTTCCCGGACAAGGGCGTGTACGGCGGGCATAAAGATTAGGACAAGGTGGCTTGTGGCTTTGCCGTTTTGGATAATCCAGATGTCCAGAAAATATCGTGTCGTGATAGGGGTAGGCAGTAGTGCCGTCGTGGACAAATCCCTGGCCCCAATAATCAAATACATGCCCGTGTGGATTCAAAAAGTCATAGGGTATGTATCGGTCGACCCGATAACTTCGTGGATCAAAACGCCAGACACAACCATTTCGGTTCCGTACTGGTCCATAGGGAGTTTCAACCTGCGAGCGGTGGAAAATTCCTTCTTGAAAATAGACGGCACCATCGGGACCAACGACAAAACTATTGGCGGAATGGTGGGTGTCCCCAGAGCTGAGTCCATGGAGTACTCGAATCCGCTGATCGGCAACATCATCTCCATCGGTATCTTTCAGAAAAAGAATATCGGGCATCATTGCAACTAGAACGCCACCACCCCAAAATTCAAAGCCGGTCGGGTTGTGGAGTTTGTCCGCAAATGTTTTGCATCGATCCGCCTTGCCGTCCCCATCCACGTCTTCAAATAGCAATAGTTTGTCGTTCATCTCATCGCCCGGCTTCCAGTGAGGGTAGCTGGGCCAAGTGGCGGCAAACAGCCTTCCTTTCGTATCAAAACTGATTTGCACCGGATTGATGAGTTCGGGAAAATCCTCTTCCGAGGCAAACAGGTTCACCTGCATACCATCGGCAACGTTCATTTTTTTTATCGCCTCTTCACCACCAAGAAAAACATGTGCGCCTCGGGGTCCATCACCCGGGGCATTTGTTTGTACCTGTATATGTTCCGGCAAGTTGCTGTCATCTACCACTAGATCGTGGCCCTGAGCCAAGGCCCAGATTCTCGGGTCGCGATTTGCCGCCATCGCCTCGAGTATCTCCATCTCGCGATTCATTACCTCGCGATTACTCAAATCATCAATATATTTTAAATCTGCGCGATTGCCGTGCACGTTGTAGCCGTCTGTTGTCTGATACCGGTGAAACCAGTAAAAGTTTTTATCGACTACCGACTGACGCAAAGCGTCAAACTGGATTTCATTCCTATCTGGCACCACTTCGGAAAAGAGCGATCGGTCAATGATGTCCGCAACGAGACGATTGCCATCGCTATTGAGATGGATGCCATTGATGGTGAGGGGCGTTTTCGTCGAACGATAGGCCTCCAAGGTGGGCGTGAAGAGATCCACAAAGACTACGTTATTTTTTGCAGCAATTTCGGCCATCGCTTCGGTATACAGGGCGAGCCGCTGGTTATTGTCACGACCATCCGGAAGTGTCGCACTACCAAGATCTTCGTGCGCAATCGGGGAAAAGAGGACGATTTGCGGCGGCGTCTTCCCGTTATATGTATGCTGTCTCTTATCAACAATAAATTTTTCTAAGTCTGATTTAAACTTCGCAAGACCCTCTGGGCCAGCAAACGATTCGTTGAAGCCAAAAAAGGCAAAAATAACATCTGCCTTCGTCCGCTTCAGCCATTCATCCTGTGAACCAAATCCGGCAACCCGAAGCTGTTGGTCCAGTGCATCTGCCGAGAAGGCTAAGTTACGAATCCGTAATTGTTTGTCGGGATATCGAGCCTGCAGTGCGGCTTCTAGCCAACCATCATGCTGCATTCGCTCAGCCAGCGTATTACCTACGATTGAGATTCGCTGCTTGGGTGCGATCGTGAGGTGGGGCTCCTCTGCACGGCTCGCGTGAACAAAGAGGAGTGGCAGGCAAAGCAGGAAACTATGGATATAGAGGCCGCGGAAAGACTTCATGAAAAATCCAATCTTCTCGTAACGAAGAAAATACTCGGAGGGGCGCTGGGGGCAGTTGTTGCATGTGGCGGGTCGAGCTGAAATTTTACTCATAAATCCTGAGTAACGCAAATTAATAACGGATACACTTTTCAACATACAACCAACGTGTATCAATCATCAGATGTCGTTTGTCGTGACGACGCCGTTTTCTGTTTTTTCAGAAACGTTTCCGCAGCCTCGAAAGCCTGATGGCCCGTGGACCCTTTTCCCAAAATGGGCTGTTCAAGCTTTGGAAGATGTTTCCGGTGGGCTTGCATAATATCTTCCTGCTTTGGATCGGCCGCCAAATTATTCCACTCGTGGGGATCGCGACGATGGTCATACAATTCTTCCGAACCATCCCTATACCGGATGTATCGCCAGTGTTCACTACGCACTGCGTGATTGCCGGGGCCGAATGTCGTGATTGCAGGTGTTCTCCTGCGTGCTTGAGCGTTTTTGAGTTGTGGCTTTAGGGTAATTCCCTCATGTGTTTTTTCTGCCGACATACTGCAGAGATCGAGAAGAGTCGGGTAGATGTCTATAAGACCAGACGCCTGAGTGCAAACCTGCCCCGTTGGTAACCCTGTGGCAGAAATAATAAGTGGCACTCGTGTGCCATCCTCCCAAAGTGACCGCTTTGCCCAGCGTTGTTTTTCGCCCAAGTGGAATCCGTGGTCCGAAAAGAGCACAACAATTGTGTTTTCGCTATAAC
>JABABY010000077.1 GCA_014237955.1 Planctomycetota bacterium | reverse complement strand
GGTTTTTTCCACTCAATACCGCTCTTCCATTCTTGAGCCGCCGCCGGAATGAGGCTCGAAAGACAGATATAGATGGCAAGGGAATATGCTTTGCGGTGGAGCATGAATGTGGTTTCCTTGATTCGACGGTGTGCGGCAGCCTGGAGTTGGACGGCAGAAACGAAGAGGTCTCTAAGGGCAAGCTATTGTAGCATCTGGCGATGCATACGCGGGATACCCGTCCACCGGGACTTTCCCGAAAGCAGATCGAAGGCTCGTTATTTGAGAATCGATCGACAGCGTAACTGAGAAAAATCGGTTTCGGCCATTGCCGAAATGCCATCGGTTGACCAAATTAGTAGTTGGTTTTCATCCTGGCATCTGGGCCATGAGATGAGGACCGACAAAATCTGCATCCCAGGGAGAGCTTGATGTCTATTTTTTCGAATGTCGATGACAAACACGTTCCGTTCTACCGTATCATGTGGGTGGCATCCGTCCCCCATTTCTGCGGAGAAGACGATTGTATGGCAGAAGGCAAATATGAAATCCGGCTTGAACAGGGCGAAGTGGTTTGGGCAACAGACCATGAAAGAGATGCGGTGCTTGCAGATTTAGAACGGTGGCAAGGGGGTTTAGAAACACCTGGAGAGGAGTGGGAATCCTGATGTCGCTCTTTGACCATCCCGAATACCGTTGGCGAGAAACCTATCAACTGTTTCACAAAAAAACGCGGCGCCCTACTCTTGAGGATGTAAAGAGAGTACTTGGCAATGCCCGTGAAAAATACCAGTTGGAGGATTTGAAGGGAGATGATTCGGGCTGTTTTGAGTCGGTGACAGTGATTGCGCCGGAGGCTTTTGCGGCGATTGATATTACGTATGTGGGAGATGATCAAGGAGACGAACAAATCGATAAGATCCAGGAAGAAATGAAAGAAATCCTGGAAGATCCTGAGGATTTGGCCAAGCTCGAGAGCCTCAGTGAATATGATGCTTGCTTAGACCTTTTGCATTTTGAGCGCTTGTCCGATCTGATGTCTCAGGAAGACGAAGAAATGAATAATTGTTTTGATCCTGGGGCGTTGTTGACGGTGATTGAAAAACTGACCGGTCTTTCCGGTGGTGTTTGTCTGGATTCTGCCTCGGCCACCATCATGTGACTTGGCCGAAAATAGCGCATTGTCTGTGTTTGCATCAGCAGCGCGCTTTTCCTGCACGTTCTCCTTTCCGTTTGTTGATCCACCCGGTAGAGACAAATCGGGTCAGCAGTCGAACAAACGTTTGCTCCATCGGTTCTTCGATTGTCGGTGGCGTTTCCCCCGACTGTCCATTAGGCTCATTTGCGAATGGCGCAAAACCATTCCAGCGGATCCGGATAGCATAGTTTTGTGATTTCGCGATACCATTGAAACGATCCGCTACCCGCAAGCTCCAGAAAAAACCATAGTGGCTGCAAAAATCTCGCCAGAGTCGATCAATCGGATTCAGGCAAGTGGGCTTTAGTCTATTTCGCTCTCGTGCAATCCATTGAGCGAGGATGGCAGCGGCAAACAATAACACCGATGCGGTTATCGCGCCTCCGGGGTAGCCCCGAATCGGCTTTTCCGACAGGTGGGACGTGAGCCAAGCCGACAAAGAACGCACCCCGGGAAGCTCATTGGCAAGCAAGCAGCATTGAGCTGCCCCAACCAGCAAGCCTACAGGCCAGTAGCAGGTAGGGAGATAATTGACGACAGTCATGCCCACAAGAATCAGCAAAAACCAGGACCAGAGGATTCCGGTATGGAACGTTGCATGTGAAAAGAAGAGCGTCCTTGCTGCCGGCATGGCCAGAATCACCCAGAGAGAAAGTACGATCCATTGCCAAGCGCGATGCTGTGGGCGTTTTGCGCCAAGTAAGGAAACAATAGGACACAAAGTAGTGATCGCAGCGCAATAACGCAGTGATGTGGATCCGCCTGCCCACATCCTTTCGGTCAAGATAAATGGAAGCCATTCAATTGCAATAATGCTCCCAATAGCAATCACAGACCAGCACCAGGGAGCGATGAGCGTGGTTCCTTTGAGCCCTTTCCACTGGAAGGTTAGGGCCAGCAAGGTGCAGCATCCAAGGATTGTCAGGAGTAATGTGTGAGACATCGACAAAGTCTTGTTTGGTATCATAAAACAATGCGTAACGATTATAACGGCAATGTGGTTGGGGAAAGTTGGCTAAAAGAATCCGTTTTATTTGCCTGCTGTACTCCCATAGGCCATGATTTTGTGCACCCGCACTCCATGCTGTAAGGATCGTGCACTCAGCATCAGTCAAAAAAATCAATGGGCTCGTGGCCAAACCTTCTGGGGAGAAACGGTTTGGTCGCGGGCCCAAAATGATGCGCGGCGGGGCGATCAATTGGCCAGCACTACCTCTAGGACCAAGGAGACAAGGTCCTTAGACGCGAATGTAGGAGTTGTTATTGGACTCTTTCAGGGGGGGGCTCTGGTGATTTGGGCTTGAGTTGCTCAACTTTGGATGCCGATAAATATATATACCGTCATAGCATGACGGGATACACGCTCGTGTGTTTTCAGGATAGAGGTCATGGCAAGCCAACGGAATGGCTTGGCATGACCTTTTTTTATAGCTTTTTATGACCACCGATTTTTGTACTCTCAGCGGCCTCTCAGGTGGGACCTTCTTTAGATCGAGTGGTTTTATCGATCCTCGCCGTTGGTTTCCAAGCTATGCCGTTATGGGAGGTCGATTGGCCTCTAAAATGGGTCAGAAGTGTTGTCTATCTGGTTTTGGGGTCGGGAATCTTCTGCTGATTTTCCACTCGGAGGCCGAAATGTGCGGTAAAACTCTCATTTCTTCTCTTCCGCTTCTCGTCGGCGCTCAACCCATTTAGAATATCTCTTGTTGTTGCTCGCGTTGACGGTTGCGGGCTAAGATTGTTTGCATCGGAGAAGATCGGTTTTTGGTGGCTAGCCCTGTTTTTGTCCGTGAACTTGTAACGGCTCCCCGTCGAGTGAAGCATTATGTCGCGCGCGGTGTCTATGTGGCTGCGCTACTGATGCTCATGGGAACAGCATGGCTTGTACTCGCTGGAACCCAAACGATCGCTAGCCTTGGAGATCTTGCGCGCTTTGGTGCGATGTTGTTTCAGATTCTTGCACCTTTGCAGTTGGCAATCGCAGTATTCTTTGCGGCACTTTTTACTGCCAGTAGCGTAAGTCAGGAAAAAGATCGAAGAACACTTGTTTTATTGTTGATGACAGGTCTTTCCAACGTTGAGTTGGTCGTTGGAAAACTATTGGCAAGCATGCTTACGGTGTTCGTTCTGATTCTTGCCGCGTTTCCAATCTTTATGGGGATTATGCTCCTTGGCGGTGTGGATGCGTTGCAAGTGATGAATGCCTTTGCCGTGACAATGGCATCGGCATTGGCTGCTGGAAGTCTTGGATCGACGATAGCACTTTGGCGGGAAAAGACATTTCAGGCGCTAGCAATGACGGTTTTAGCTCTTGTTGCATGGTTGGCAGTCTGGGAAGTGTTTTTCTATCTTGGACAGGATATGTCCATTGCTGGATTCCAGTGCAGTGAACTGGCAATCGCGGCAAGCCCATGGCGGGCGGTGTTGGCGACGACAGAACCCGGTGGATCACTTGGAATGTCCGGGGGAATGTTTGCTGATCCGAAGTATCTTTTCCTATTCGTCTGTGTAGGAGTCGCGATGGTTCTTAATGGGATTGCGATTCTCCGAGTTCGTATTTGGAATCCTTCCCGTGTCATCAGGCAGATATCTGTTTTTCAACGGTCGGGTGAGAATAATGTTTTGCCGAAGTCGACCACTTCTGCGGCAAAACGGGATGGCGCGACGGGAGAACGGATTCGCCGCGTCTGGGCCTATCCAGTGTTATGGCGAGAGATCAGAACTTGGGCCTATGGCCGCAGAGTCCTTGCTGTTCGTGTGGGCTATCTTATCCTTGCCCTATTTGCCTTGCTTGGTGTACACGCACTCCAAGACAACGGGAGTAGCCTGGTTGTCGTTCTTCCTTTCTTCCTCATTAGCCTGTTTTTGATTAATGCCCAGGCGGTAACAGCAGTTTCCACGGAGCGAGATGCAAAAACGTTGGATCTTCTTCTCGTGACGGATTTAACTCCCAGAGAATTCATTTTTGGAAAACTTGGCGGAGTCTTTTACAATGCGAAGGAAATGGTTCTGCTGCCATTGATTTGTTGTGTGTACTTGTGGTGGTTGGGTGGGCTTAGTGCCGAAAATGTTTTCTATGTCGGGTTTGGACTATTGGTGATGGATTTCTTTGTAGCGGTTCTCGGTCTGCATTGTGGTTTGATTCACGGCAATAGTCGTACAGCAATTGCGACAAGCTTAGGGACAGTGTTTTTCCTTTTTATCGGAATTGCGACATGTATGCGGATCATGGTGGCATTCAGTGGGACATTCGGTTACCAACTGGCTCCGTTTCTGGCATTTATGCTCGGAGGAGGCATTGGGCTTTATGTGTCTCTCGGAGCGAAAAATGCCTCGCCAGCAATTTTTTGTGCGGCTTTTACATGCCCCTTTCTGACATTTTGGGCTATTGCAAGCTACTTGCAGGACCAAACGCTGGCACCATTTCTAGTGGCATCAGTAACGTATGTCTTCACCACGCTGACCATGTTGGTGCCTGCAATTTCAGAATTTGACATGGCCATCGGTAGGACAACAGAAGACTGATAGGGACCAACTGAACACCATGGTTGAATTGCTACCCTGGCTTGTTGCAATGGGCGTTTTGCTGTTGGGCTCCGGCTTCTTTTCGTCCAGCGAGGCAGCATTCTTCTTGTTGAATCTTCCTGAGACGCAATCCTTCGCCAAGGGGAATCGGCCACAGCGGGTTGCAGCCCATTTGTTGTCTGACCCCGACCGTCTTCTGACGGCCGTATTGTTCTGGAATTTACTCATCAATGTCGGTTACTTTGCAATCATCTCAGTCGTCGCCCTGCATTTGAAGCATATCGGAAATTCTGATTTGGCAGGTGTGTTTACCTTGGGCGCATTGGTTGCGATTATGCTCTTTAGCGAAATGCTCCCCAAGTCGGTGGCAGTCCTTAAGCCACAGACAATTTCAACGCTCTTTGCAATTCCCTTAGCGGTTGCCATTCGCGTCGTTGATCCGTTATTGCCAGTATTTCGCTGGACAAATATTCTGTCGAGGCGACTTTTCTGGCCGCGGTTTGAGCCAGAGCCCTATTTGGACGTGACGGATCTTGAACGGGCCGTGGCTTTTTCGACGAGTGATGCGGTCCTTCTCGGACACGAAAAAACGGTTTTGCAGAACATCGTCGTGCTTTCTACAATTCGTGTCGATGAAATGATGCGTCCACGGATGCAGTTTCTTACTTTTTCCCCACCTGTAGGGATCGATGATCTGCACGGTCGTCCGACCCCCAGTGGTTATATCCTCATCACGGAAAAAAATAGCGACGAAGTCACGGGGGCAATTTCGATAAATTCCCTTGGGAAAGTGCCGCGGCATCATTTGGAATCACACGCACAGCAAGTTTTTTATCTTCCTTGGTGTGCGACTGGCGGGCAGGCACTTGAGCAGATGTTAGCTCGCAATTCACATGTAGCAGCAGTGGTCAATGAGTTTGGAGAAACAGTCGGCATTCTCACTTTCGACGACATTCTAGACACGATATTCACTCCGGAGGCGAGTCGGAGTGAGCGTTTGTTCCGGCGTCTGAGTTTGCAAAATCTATCTGCGGGTCGATGGCAGGTGACTGGGATGACGACCTTAAGGCGTTTGGGCCGCCGGTTTGATGTCACGCTGCCAGCGACAAAAACCACGACGGTTGCCGGGGCGGTTCAAGAAGTGCTGGGAAGAGTACCACAAGCCGGCGATCGATGTGATTGGGGGCCCTTCCATTTTAAAGTAGCGGACGTTCCCGAGCGTGGCCAGATGATTCTGGTGTTGACCCTATTAGAGAAACCGGAGCCTTTTGAGTGATTGCCTGGACCCTTGTTCTGTTCCTTTTCGGACTTGCCCTGAGCGCGTTGTTCAGCGGAAGTGAAACGGGATTCTACCGAATTCCCCGGGTACGACTCCGTCTGGACGCCCTTGGAGGAGACTGGTTTGCGCGCGGGTTGCTTTGGCTCACAAACCATCCATCCCTTTTTGTCGCAACCACACTGATTGGTAATAATATCGCAAACTACTTTACCGCGCTGGCCATTGTGATGGCTGTCGGCCACCTGTTTGGTGAAAGTACCTCGCTGCAGTTGGTCATGCCGGTCGTGTTTGCACCGATACTCTTCGTGTATGGCGAGCTTTTGCCCAAGAGTGTGTTCTACTACATGCCCAACCGTCTGCTGCGCCGTTGGGGGCCTCTGTTAACACTCTTTGCACTCTTGGTTCTTCCTTTTAGTGGATTGTTTTGGGCGATAAGTTATTTGGCACAAAAAATGTTCGGAGAATTACCCCAGCGTTTCCAATGGAGATTGGCCCGGACCGATTTAACTCGGATTCTGGAAGAGGGACACCATGCCGGAATTTTGCGTCCAAGTCAGCGAAGATTGGCAGAAAAGATTTTTGCTGTTGCAAACCGTCCAATCACTGAATTTGGACAGTCCAGTGAGGATATGCAATCCGTGTGTGAGGATATTCATCCAAGCCAAGCAATTGCGGTGGCCCATCAGTATGAACAGGACGTTCTGTTGGTGAAGTCAGCCGATGAAAGAGGTCACTTAACGGGCTACCTGCGCGTACCCGAACTCTATATTGACGAAGCAGCACTTCAGATACCGATTCACCCATTGCTGGAAATCGACAATGGGTCGACCCATTTGGCAGCACTCATGGAAATGCGGCGTGCCTCGGAGGTACTGGCTCGTATCGTTGATCCTGATGGGAAAACGGTGCGATTTGTTTCCGCCGAGCAACTCTGTGAACCGCTTTTCAGGGGCGACCTTTAGACTCGGTGGAGTGCATGCGCCGCGCCGAGAAAATGGTTGCTTCCAGTCAAAGGCTTGCAAGGTTCATCCACTACTTCCGATAGCCAAGATCCAGCACAATGGAGAGCATTTCTTCGTAGTTGATGAAACGTCGCCGATGACGGAGTTTATACTGATCGATCGCCAGGGCCAATTCACGCGCATCTGCTGAAAGATCATTGTGTGCATTACTGAACTGACGACGTTCTGTGCCATGATTGCTAGTCTGTGAATCAGAACTGCGGCGGTCAACAAAGGTCCCTGCGCAGATATTCATTTCCTGATGATCCGGAGCGACGGTGGGTATGGCGGTTTGCGACATGGGATGTCTCCTGTAAGGAAATCTGCGAGAAAATAGCTCGCATATTGATGCAGTCGACCCAAACGGACTCGACAAATGCGTCACGCAAACCTACCCTCAGAGAGCAAACCGTCAAACCAACTATGCCGCCTATGTCAGTTTTAAGGAACGTTGCGAGCTTGACTTCCCGATTTATGTGCATTGGGCAAGGTTTGTGGGGCTGTGTCCATTAAGGTTTCACTGGGTTGATGAAGGATGTATCAAATACTTTTTTAGATCCTTCTCCCGGTCGACTCACAGTCGAAGCTCATTACGGGGCGTTTTTTCGGAACAATCAGACCGTGCAAGAGGCCGATAGGGGTGGTTTGTTCCTTCTCTGCAAGGGTTACTTGTACCGGTCCACACTCAGCCGTAGACTAATCGCGAGTCGATTTTGTGTTTTGGGATTGTACTTCGGTTCCCAGGCGATGCAGTGTTCGCGGTTGGTACTCGGGGCCTTTTTGTCGGTCCCACACGAGTGCCTAAATTAGGTGAAAAATGATGTCAGAAGTTGAAAAGGAAATTTCAAATCGCCTGAACTCAGCTCGGGAATTTGCCCATGCGGCAGGAGAGCTGACGCTCAAGTATTTTTGTGATTCTGATCTGGTCGTCGATCAGAAAAAAGATATGACGCCGATTACGGTTGCAGACCGGGAGGCAGAGCAATTGCTGCGCGAAATGATCACCAAATCTTTTCCGCATGACGGGATTGCAGGAGAGGAATTTGGAGAAAAAGAGGCAAAATCCTCATTTCGCTGGTTGCTGGATCCCATTGATGGTACGCAATCCTTTATTTCCGGTGTGCCGCTGTATGGAACGATGGTGGCTTTGATGCACCATGATGAGGCTGAATTTGGCATTCTCGAATTTCCGGCACTTGCTGAATCAATCTACGCAATGCGTGGTTGTGGTGCATGGCATGTTATCGATAAAAATCCTCCGGTGAGAGCACATGTCTCAGACACCAAATCGCTTTCTGATGGACTGTTCTGCACAACGCAACAGAGCACTTTTGATGCAACCGGGCGATCCGAAGTATTTGAACTGCTGCACCGTCAGGCACGACTTACGCGAACCTGGGGTGACTGTTATGGCTATCTTCTGGTTGCGACAGGCCGGGCAGAACTCATGGTGGATCCTGAATTAAATCTTTGGGATACTGCAGCTCTCAAGCCAATTGTTGAAGAGGCGGGCGGGACGCTCACCGATTTTGCAGGTCGTCCGACGGTTCTTGGTGGAGAGGCAATCGCAACGAATGGGTTTATCTTAGAGGAAATTCTGCACCTCACGGCTGGTCGGTAGTGGCCCTTCTGCAGAAGAGCAGGTTCTTCCTGTAAATCGTTACGGCAACGATATTCGTCAAAAGTTACCTAGATGGAAGAAATAGAACGGTGCATACAGGCTGTTCCATTCCATTTAGTTAAGATTACGTAATCGTTGTTTCCTGAGAGCAATGTAAGGTTGCCCCCGATTTTTAGGCTCTTTCGGGCAAGAGACTCATCCTGAAATGCCAATAACTGTTGGTACGTAGGTGCTCGACCGGCGGGTATCGGCTATTGTGCGAGGCTAATTCTCGAGAGTTGGCCTTATCGCTGGTATTTGCAGATGGTGCTAACGATTCTCAAATCGGTTTTTGCCGATTTTTTCAGGAAGGATAGATGACGGTGGCCTCTTATACACTTCTACTTGCAGCACAGGTTCTTCTGGTTTCGTGGACTCCCCAAGGACTGTCTC
>JABABY010000076.1 GCA_014237955.1 Planctomycetota bacterium | reverse complement strand
GAAGCAACAACACTTCGTCACCGAGAAAAGCAGCCTCGTGCAGGTCATGCGTGACGAGGACAACGGTCTTCTTTAAGGTTCGAAAAATTCTGCGCAGGTCCGCCTGCAGATCGCTTCGGATCATCGGATCCAAAGATCCGAGCGGTTCGTCTAGCAGGAGAACATCAGGATCAAGCATCAATGCCCGCATCAGTCCGACACGCTGTTGTTGCCCGCCGGAAAGCTGGGCTGGAAACCGATCTAAATCCTCTCGTGGAATTTGCACGAGTTCGGCGAGCAGGGACAACCGCTGCTCGACTTGTTTGTGGCTCCAGCCAAGGTGCCGTGCCACGAGCGAGGCGTTGTCTGCAGCGGTGATATGTGGGAATAACCCGCCATCCTGAATAACATACCCGACCCGCTGGCGCACACGGAGTTTGTTGTGGTCGCCGAGCTGCTCGCCATCGAAATGCACGCACCCCGAATCCGGCAGCAGCAACCTTATGGCAAGCTTGAGTATGGTGGACTTCCCGCATCCGCTGGTCCCGAGCAACACGTATGTCTTTTCCGCATCGAAAGACAAGTTCATCGGCTCGAGTGCAGTAAGCGTGCCGTATCGCTTCGATATGTTTTCTAGCTCAAGTATTGCCATTCGTCTGAGCCTAGTCCGAACGCTGGATCGTGACGCACTTCGACATCGTGAACCTATTCCAGCACTGCGAAGTGCAGGACCGCAAACCGATCCTGACCATCAGTCCAATGTCTACGTAAGGTGAGACCTGCGCGGGAAGCCAACTCCGAAAAACCAGCGATCGTGTACTTGTGCGAGTACTCGGTGTGAATCGTTTCCCCTGCGGCAACGCCGAACGATTCTTGGCCGATTACAAACGTTTGTTCCGTCCGGCTTACGAGGTAGATCTCCATGCGGCCCAGCGACTCGTCATAGAACGCCCTGTGCTCAAACTGATCGACGTCAATATCAGCGTCGAGTTCGCGATTGATGCGACCAAGCAGGTTTAGATTGAACTCGGCGGTAACTCCCGCGGAATCATTGTATGCCGCCTCAATAACACTGGACTCCTTCTGAAGATCGATGCCGATTAGCAATCCCCCCCTACATCCGCACAACGAAACGATTTTCGCAAGCATTGCCTGGGCTGCGTCGGGTTCAAAATTACCGATCGTCGAACCAGGAAAGTAGACGGCGTTGTGGGTCGGCACGTCAGTCGGCACGGGCAGATCAAAGTCTTCTGTGAAATCCGCGCTAACGGGTAGTATTTCAACGGCAGGATACTGACGCGCGAGGTCGTTGGCGTTTTGATGTAGATGGTCGCGAGAGATGTCGACAGCGACATACGCGACCGGACTTTGTAGGTGTTCGAGAAGGAGCCGTGTCTTAACACTGCTCCCGCTTCCGTATTCCACCAGCATCACGCCAGGGCCAATCTGTTTGGCCATCTGGTCGGCGTTCTGCCGCATAATCTCCAGTTCAACACGAGTCAGATAGTACTCATCCAAATCACAGATCTGGTCAAACAATTGCGATCCGCGTTCATCGTAGAAGTACTTGCACGGCAGAGATCGCGGACGCCGGTTGAGCCCCGCCACGACGTCATCATAAAAGGCCTTGGTGGCAGGTGTAAAATCGTGCAGGGTGGTTGAGATAGGTCGATCCATTACCGCCCTTTCGGTACGTTACGGCAATTCGTTACTTCACGCGATCGGCTTTGACCTTTGCCCGGTAGATCTCACCCAAACGCACACGCAACGAGTGAGATGATAGTCACCAAGCATGATAACGTAACGCGTTTAAGGAGACCATGTAACCCCCGGTCAGACGCAGGCCGAACGCGTGAATGAAGAGCGATGACTTGCACGAAGTAAATGTTGAAACGTTACCTTGTCCAGAGACAAAGATTGTCGATGGCTCAGACATCCTTGTCATTTGGTATGAAAACGGCCAGAAGCGGTTGGAGGCCCATTACAAGAACGGCGAGCCAGATGGCCTTCAGACTTACTCGGATGAGGATGGCCGAAAGACAATAAAACTCATTTATAAGGACGACTAGAAAGTAAGCCGCTAAGAGTTCTAACCACCGCCCAGTCTTTCTCTCTGCTGCTGAGCGTGGATGCCACGCACTGCGTAATTCATTGGGCTTTCAACCGTCGCCCATGACTCGGCGCCAAAATTCAAAACCTCGAATTGTTTAACTCCCTCTCCAGTTACTAAACGACTTAACTCTTGCTGCAGGGCTGCCGAGTAAGTACATTCCCATGTTGTGGATCCACAAACAGAGGCCACACGAGTGGTGGTGTTGATCAACTGAATCGATCGATTGCCGATTGGAGAGCATTCCTCAAATCTGCGCAAGCTTTTTGCCACGTGAGATGCGCAATCTGTTCAATACAGGTATCTGGAGACGGCGGATTTTTCAGCGCCAAATCCAAACACTGTGCAATGGCGCAATCATTGCCAATAGGGGCTAGAAATTCGGGAAAACCTTTCATGAGTTCTGCCGACCCATCTGTTTTTGTTGCCACGACTGGCAAACCTGATGCTAATGCTTCGATGACCACATTAGGTCGGCCTTCCCGGGAACTGGTGATCAGCAAGGCCGATGCAGCCCGATACCATTGAGCAAGTGTCTCTTGGTCCATCTCATCGATAATAAAGACTCGATTCTCAAGATTGTACTCCAAAATTCTTTTCATCAAGTTGCCTTTAAGTGGTCCGCGACCGACAAACACGAGTTGCGCTTCTCGAGGGGCACCCTGGATGAAAGATTCAAGAGCCAGCAAGGGGCGCTTTCGGTGTATCAGGTGACCGACCACTAGCACCACTGGCTTTTCAGTGGAAAGATTTAAAGCCTGTCGAGCTGATTCTCGACTTCCAGGATAAAATAGCGATCTATCGACTCCATTTGGAGTCATCATTCCCCGGTTCGGTATATCCCCAAGTTCATCCAGTCGCTGGACGAGTTTCTGGGAAACACCACACCAATTACCAGCAGCAGCCAAACTTGCCTGTAGTTTCGCTCGGAGAAATGGGTAGCGTGAAATCTGCATCACGTCGCTCCCTCTGCCATGGATCACTACCGGCATTTTCTCCTGCAGAAAGTTCAGTACTCTTGCAGCGGGCCAAGCGTAGTCGCAAATAATCACGTCAGGACGATGTCGCAATTTCTGGATGCAATATGCAGCAACCTTTCCAAACCGCTCTGCGTTGCCGACTGGTTTGCGCGGGATATGCAGATACCGCGGACGATAAACCGTAAAATCATCTACCGATTCTTTGCTTGGTGCACGACTCAAAAGTGCACGTTCTCGACCCATGATTAAATCGAAAGGGGCTGGCGGGGTACGTGGCAACGGATGGATGACATGCACATCATGATTGCGCCGCGCCATGGCCTGCCACCTTCGCTTCGCAAAAATACCCTGGCAAGGTCTGCCTGGAGTAGGAAACAATGAAGTGAGGACTACAGTGCGCAAAGCGGATCACCTCTAAAAGGCTTATGAGACAAAAGATCCCGATTACACAACAACTCGAGAGAACTGCCCAAAAAATCAAGAATTTGCCAAACAGTTATTCTAGCCCCCCTGGCGGACAAATGATGCGCCCTAAAAGTTGAAATCATTTGTTTTCCTTAAATATTTATTGCGGATTTTCGAACATAAAGAGAACAAGAGATTTAAAGAACTTCGTGGCTGCGTATATTATTGAGATGTCCACCATTTAGGGTGAGGGCGACAGTAAAAAACAGTCCTGTTGGAAAAATGATATGTGAGTTGGCTTTCATGTTTGTGGCATACAACGGCCAACCTTTTCATAAGACTCATTAACGGGATGGCACAATAGTAAGCCGCAAAGAGTTTTGATCGTCCCTGCTACCGCGAAGCAGGCGACGGTAGGCGTGGCTAAAGATGCTCACCCGTGGCCCGAGTCACCCAACGTTAACTTAAAATCTGACATTGCTGTTTCGGCCATTAGGCGTTGCCGCTAGCGGTCCATGTATTATGAAAAATCCCCAGTGAGTCCCCAGCTTTTCTGAGAACATAGATTCTTCCCTGAAATTCAACACGTAGCCCGAGTCCCTTCGCCGCTACTTCTTTTTTGGACCGACATGTTGCGGCCACCGGGAAGGCGACGCAAAGCGTCTATTGTTCCTTCCGGCCCAGACACTCCAGAGAGTGGTGTCTCTTTGCCTGTTTTAAGCTTAGCGAAAAGACAGGGTGTGTCGCGAGGAAGTCGATTCCGATCATTCCTGAGACATTCGATACCAACACTTGGGTAAAACGAGGGTAGGATGCTTTGCGTTGTCCACATCTAAGGGATGCGGAAACGACGTGGCGTCGTGACATTCTTTGATGCGATCTTTTCTCAAAAAGGTAAATTCCATTATTGGTGGAATTTCGAGACCCAAATAGCGAATCGATTTACAACAGTTGTTAGGATGGATGTGGACACATCTGTGGGTTTGCAACACTTTAAGGAACGCCCGCGATACGATTGAGTAGAAGGGTTGGTTCCAAAGTTGGTCAAGAGAGTGGAACTCCATGACAAGAATCCGACATCTCCGCAGCAACGCATCGGAGACCGAAAGCAATGTTTCCCATTCGGACCCTTCGATATCCATCTGAAGCAATAAGTCGCTTCCCGGAGTCAATCCCGAATCCGCCACCCATTGATCGAGTGTAATAAAATCGTCGTTTGTTGTCGCACCAATATACTTTTTCAAAAAATGGAAGTGTGCGTGTTGCTCGTTCGGGTGATCGACAGACTTGTCGGCCATAAAAACCTCCATTCCCCGCTCGGCGCACTCCAATTCAAATCCTGAGATATTACTCACGCCAGGTGAAAAACATGCGGCAATGCCATCAAGGTCATCTGGCAGGACATAGCCACCATCCCGATTAGGACCAAGTCGCATCATCGCGCATTGGGGGACAACAGGCGAGAGAGCATCTAACAAAGACTCGATCGCTTCTTTCTTCGTTGGTGGTGCCGCAAAGGTTTTCCCTGCCTTGCGCACATCAACCCTGAAGAGATGATGTGCAAGAGCACAAGCAAAACTCCTGAGGGCCTGTTTCATTTGAGTATCCTTTACAAATCCGTCCCACGCAGCTTTGGAAAAACTGAACCGGTTCCGAATCCGAAGTCGAAGATTGTAGCAGAGTGTTTTCAAAGACCGAACCACAATATGTTCAGAGCAGTAACGCAGAAAAAACGGTGACAAGACTCTTTGTGCGCGGGTTGCCGGTAGGCGATGGGGACGACTGCTGAGGATTTTTCAGCGGCACAACAACGATTGCTATGCAGTTTTGCCGCGCGGGACCGGCGGCCAAACCGGTATGAACCCCCGGCTATGCCGGAGCAGCGAACATGATTTTGCGCCGCCGGCCGGAACGTTTTCAGGTGGCAGCGGTCGGATTTCCTTATTGCGGGTCGTTCAGCTCTTGCCAGAGCCGATAGACCGCAAGCGACTCCGGGTGCGGGCAATGCTCGACCGGCAACTTGCTCTGGGCGATGATCAGTTCGGTGGCGGCGGTCAGCGTTTCCATGGCAAAATGACGACGGTCATCTCGATAAAACTCTGCGTATTCTTTCCGCGTGGTGGCATAGACCAGGCGATCGGGCCCGCTATACTCCATGGCCGTCATGCACATTGTGCAGGGGACCGTGAGGATATAAAACGTGTAGCCGGCCATATCCTCTCCGGCGGTACCGTTGGTGCCGTCGACCGGTTGGTTGGCGGTGCGTAGTGTTTGGCTTGCCTGGCGAATGGCGAGCATTTCCGCGTGGGCCGTGGGATCGCCCGTCTGAGCGACGGCGTTGGCCGCTTCGGCCAAAATTTCTCCGCTGCGGCTCTCGGCAATCACGCAGGCAAAGGGCCGACCGCCTTGCCGCACATTTTCTGTTGCGAGTTGGATCACCCGCTGGATCAGGTCGCGATCGTGGCTCATCGGGTCCTCGTTGTGTCACAATGGAATGGGGTGGTGATCGAAATCGTACCACGACTTTGCCATGAAGCGAACCGCTGGCTGCGGGCATCGCACTTAATTCGCGTTGAGCAAATCGGCCACCACTGCTTCGAGGCCGGTCACGACGCGGGCCATGCTCTCGTAGTCGACCTTGTCGATCGTGTCGCTCGCCTTGTGATAGTGCGGATAGCGGAAGGGCGCCGTATCGGTCACCATGATCGCCGGATAGTTGGCCTGCCAAAATGCCCAGTGATCCGACCAACCCACACCGTCAATATTACCGGGCAGGGCCCCCCCCTCCGACGGAAACTTTGCATGCTTGCGAAAGGAATCGATGCATTGGGCGACTAAATTTTTTGATTCGACGTTACCCACAAAGCCAATGAAGTTACCAGTGCTTGGATAAGCTGCACTCAGTGAAGACGGGTACTGTTGGCTGTTCTTTGCATCGGAATAGTAGCCGATCGTTTCGAGGCTCAGCATGGCCACGATATTTTCATTCTTTGCGCGGCACGCCTTGGCATACACGAGCGAACCCATCTGCGAGGTTTGAAAATAAGGCGACTCTTCATTGGCAAAAAAAACCAATCGCAGCGTCCGCTGTGGCTTTTGCTTGGCAAACATCCGTGCGAGGGCCAGGGTGGCCACCACGCCAGTACCGTTATCGTTCGCCCCGGGTGTGCCGCTGAGCGAGTCGTAGTGGGCACCGACCACGACGATTTGGTCTGCCCGATCGCCACCCGCGACCGTGGCCGAGAGGTTCACGCAGGCCTGCCCGCCGGCGCGATACTCTTGCCGCTCGACGTCGTAGCCCATTTCCCCGAGCGATTTTTCCAGAAACAGCGCGGCGGCCGCATAGTTTTCGGGGTGCTGCACGTTCCGCTCACCGATCACACCTGCGATCCGGGTCAGGTCGCTTTTGAGTGCGTTACGAAGCTTGACTTGCGTTGCGGTGAGTTCGGGCAGCGGGCCGCGATAACTTTCGCCCGGCATTTCGGTCAGCGCCATCGAACTGTTTCCTTGTGAAGAGCGTCGATTTCTTTTTCCGAACCCAAAACCGCGCTGTGCATCTGCAACCGACACAGCGATCAGTGTGATGAGCAGCCCGATCGTGAGCCGCGAAAAACCGAACCAGGATTCGACCAAAACTTGTGTTCCTTGTGACAGACCTTCTGCCCGAAATATACATGATCGCCACGATTGTTCCAGAGATCGGGTGCCGAACATCGAGGGGGAAGGGGGCGCAGGTGCGGCGGTGCCTGAAAAGGAGCTGTCCTCTTTGCACCTTATCCCGCCCCGTAGAACTTTTTGCGGCTGACTTCTTTACCGCCGGGATTTGTTGGCGAGGAAAAAGTCAACCCATTCTCAATCCAGTGCATGGCTACTTCCCCGAACAGTAAGATCCACGACAACCATACGATGGTCTGAATGGATGGTCTTGCGCGAAACAACGGTATGCGCAGCCCAGTGCTCGCTGATCCACACCTGATCGATACGAGAGAATGGTGCAATATTTGTAATCGTGTGCCCCAATCCTAGGCCAGCCACCTCAAATGCGTCAGACAGACGAGGCTCCAAATTATCGAAGATTGCATCGCCAGGAGGCGCATTGAAGTCTCCACCAACGATCAAAGGTGTGGCGACATCTGTTGATGAAATCCGTTCTGCAATGGCATCGATCTGCTTGCGCCGCACACGACGGTTGTCCGTCTGCGCTATCCAACAATCAGGGGACCAGAGGTCGATCCGAACGATAGGCGGTTCAAGTCGCAGGCTGATGACTTCCATCGCAATACCATTTGTTAATTCAACTCTAGCGTGTACTGAATAAAGATCTCTGTGACGGGTTTTTGCCTTACGGATGACTTTTCCGTCAGCGATGATCGACGTGTCGATTCCGGCCAAATAGTTTGAATTGTCACCAAAAAGCTCTTGTGCCAATTTCTGAATCGCAATGGTGTTTGGCGGTTCCTGCAAAAGAAGAAGGTTTGGCTTGAACGATATCGCTTCGCGCGCTGATGCAATACCGCCACTACCACAGTTTAGGGTAATAACGCGTATGCGTTGATTTGTGGGTGTCTGCTGCCAGATTGGATCGGGAAAACGACGGTAGAGAAGTCCAACCATCGCGGTGGGCTGATCAATGAATGTGAATAGGAACAATATCCAAACCAAACCTGTACAAAACGCATAACGTCGCGCCTGCTTTCTTGCGAACCACGCTATGCCCAGGCCGGGAATACTCCATACCCAAGGTGGGAACACTGTGATCGCCGCGAAACTGTCCGGACGCGTCAAATAAATAAGCGATCCTAAAACGCACATCAGGATTGCCGCGACACACACTCCTTTGCAGATACGACCTTGCCACAGACTACGAACTTCCGTTTCTAAGCTGGCATCATTGGGCTCTCGAGATAATGGTTCGAGGTTTGTGGTCATTTTTGATCTGCGTGGCATCTCCACCGTACCTCTACGACGGAAACTGGGCCACACTAGAAAGGTCAATAAGCGCCCCGGCGATTCGGAGGATGTCTGTTTTCTTGTCAGCCACGGGTGGGTTCATGCGTCAGCGCCCACACCGGGGTTTAAAAGTTAAATCACAAGTTCATTGTATGAAAACACCGCGATGATGCAAAAAAGTTGAGTTTTCCCGGCGCAGGTGTGGCCAGCGACCACGACTTGTTGGTGGGGATTTGGTTCTGGTCAGTCATGTCGTGGCAGCCTCCTATCTGCCGTCGGTAAGGCCGACACCCCTGATCCACCAGGTTGCCGTGCCACTGCCATCCTCGGGGAGCTTGCGGTGCCAGCCGGTTTGATACCCGGGGGCGGCCGGATTCTCGATGTACTCAAAGCTTCCGCCCGCAAAATTGAGACCGCTGTCGTCGAGAATGATCACATTCGATATTTCATTGTCGGTAACGGTGAGAGTCGCGGTGCTGCTCGTGAAACCGTCGGCAGTGGCTGTGAAGGTGACCGTCTGTGTTCCGTCCAGATCATGGTCATCAATCACATTGATTCCAAAGGTGGCAGACGCTTGACCAGCCTCAATCGTGACTGTCGCGGGCGCATTGGCCTCGCTGGTATCGTCGTTCGCCAGGTGGACGACCAGTTCGTTTGCCGTGTCACCACTGCGGGTAATTTTCCCGTATGTAGGGAACGATCCAGGACCCGACGCTTCGTTGCCCACAAATGCGTCATCGATAATCTCGTAGTCC
>JABABY010000075.1:8908-9186 GCA_014237955.1 Planctomycetota bacterium | reverse complement strand
ATCCGCGTCAGGTGCTCGCAAGGATGTGCAATATGTCGCCGTCGCAGAGAACATAGTCCCGCGGCTCGCGCCGCATGAGGCCCGCCGCCTTGATCTCCCGCTCGCTCCCCAAGCGGAACAAATCGTCGCACTGCATCGTCTCGGCCCGTACAAAGCCGCGGGCCAGATCGCTGTGGATGCCGTCGGCCGCCTCCTCTGCAGTCCCCCCCCGGCGGATCATCCAGGTCCGCACCTCTTTGTCGCTCGCGGTAAAAAAGAGCATCTGGCCCGATGCGGCC
>JABABY010000075.1:0-8898 GCA_014237955.1 Planctomycetota bacterium | reverse complement strand
AAAAGAGGCCCGCGGTCCGCCGTCGCACCGCCCATCTCCGCCGCAAATTCCGCCCGGTCCGCCTCATCCATCTCCGCCAGTTCCGCCGCAAGAGCGACCGAAAAGGCAGCGGCCGCTTTGGAATCGGGCACCGCAGCGAGCAGCCGTTCGGCCTCGTCCGCTTCATCGCCGAGATTAAAAATGACAAACTGCGGTTTCTCCGTGAGTAGTTGGAACGAGCGGGTGACCTTGTGCTGCAGCTCGTTCATCGTGAACTCGGCGAGCGATGCGCCCTCTTCAAGGTGCGCAAGGATAGGCAGCAGCGCCTCAAGCTCCGCCTCCTCCTGCTCGCGGTTGGGCCGCGGTTTTTTGACCGATTCGCGCAATTTTTCGACCCGGCGGTTGACGATTTCTAAATCCGCCAGCAGAAGATCATCCTCAAAACTCTGCAGTCGCGCGCACCCGTCGCTGCCGCCGAAGGCTTCTACCACGTGGACCAGACAGCCCGCCTCGCGAATCAAACTCAGCCGCCCGGCGTTGCCGTCGTGGCCCGGATCGAGGCCCGGGGTGTCGACCAATTCGATCGAGGCGAGCACAATCTTTTTGGGCGCGTAGATCTCGCAGAGCCGATCCACGCGGTCGTCCGGTACTTCCACGGCGGCCAACTGGCCGCTGTGCGCGCTCGCCGGATCGGGCGCGGTCCCGGTCAGCCAACCAAAAAGTGTACTCTTGCCCGAACCCTGGTATCCGACGATGCCGATTTTCATGCCTCTTCCTTGGTGCCGATAGATGTGCGGGAATGTGAGCAACAGGGGGGTGCGATTTCAGTCATCTGCCTTCAGGGCATCGGCCAGCCGCTGCAGAGAGCCCGTTATCTGCCCGAGTTGGTCTGTGCCCAGCATCCTCCCGCCATGACAGACGTGATAATAGGTTGCTACGATCTGTGGGGGAAGGTCGGCCACGCTCTTTAATGTTGCATTGTCCGCAAAGCGGTCGGCAACGGCCGAGGCAAATTCGCGGGGTGTCTGCGTTGTCCGGCGGACCATTCCGTAATGAGCCAGGATGTTTTCGAATTCCTTATAAAAGGGGACCGGCAGCGGCCGCCAGGTGCGCGGGCTCTTTTTTGCAATGCGTTGCGGTCTTCGGAGCCCGCTATGGCGGAAGATCCATACGGCACCACTAAAAACGAGCAGCATTAGCAGCATCAGCAGCAAAAATTTTGCCACGAGTTTCCACCACGACTGCGCATCTTTTGGCAGAGAAAAGGAACCGCCAGGCTCTTCCTGCCAGAATGTCGTTGCGAGTAGCTTTCCGAGCCACTGCACACCCGTGGAAAGTGGTCCATAGATACCTTCCTGCTGCCGCTTGGCATCGAGCTCGATGACGTAGTTGGACCAGAGAAATTCACCGTAGTTCCGCACTTGCTGGTAGTAGCGTAAAAAAGCATTTGTTGCAGCCGTATTGCCGGCACTTGAGCCGGTGGGGGTTGGATCGAGACGCAGCCAGCCGCCGTGCGGCATTCCCGTAAGCTGCCCTGGCGGGATAAAGGCCTCGGTCCAGCTATGGGCGTGCTTTTGACGAACCTGGTAGTAGCTGCCGAGGGTGTTCCACTCACCCCCCATAAAACCAATCACCATTCTTGCTTTAATGCCCTGACTCCGAAGCATCAATGTCAACGCACTGGAAAAATATTCGCAATGTCCTTGGCGATTTTCTGTGAGGAAATCGACGATTGGATCAACCTTCGGATCACGATTGGTGATCGTGAGACTGTATTGGAAATCGGGATCGGTCTTCAAGAAACGCTCCAGCGCCCGCGCCCGGCCAATGGTATCTTCCTCGGGAAGATCCGCTTCGCGCACGATGTCTACAGCCATTTCACGGAGTGGCTCGAGCCGCATTTGGGCCGCAGTTTGATTTTCAAAATCAGCAAAAGGTTGTAAAAGTTCGCGATCGACGTAGTCGAAGCGTCCTACCGGTTCGATTTGGATTTGCCGATGGAATCGGATTCCGTTGGTTCCCAGTTCCATGTTCAGCCGCGTTTGGGGGTTGCTCGTACGCACCAACTGTTGTTTTTTCGGATTGAAGGCGATCGGTGTCGAAAGGTCTACAGCGTAGGGGGCATACACGGCAAACAGTGTCGGTTCTCGCAGTGGCTCGATGACAATCCGTTGTATTGTCATGCCCGGCTTGGCCAGGTCCAATCGGTAGTTCTCATTGCGCAATTCCCGGCTGCCGGCTAGAGACCAGGTGCCATTTTCATAGCGGTCGACCATACTGCCGCGAAATAACGGATCGCCGAAGAGACGGAAAGGTTGCCCGTCCAAAGGATCCAGCAGCCACACCCGCATTAACGGTTGCAGGTTTTCAATCGCCGTGCCTAGATCACCCAGTCGTACTGTTTCGGTAAAGCCGACCATACGAGGGCCTACCTCCTGCGACGGTGCCTTGCTCTCGCTGGGTCTCGGCAGCAACAAAAACGCTACAAAAGTCAGCACGAGTGTGGCACTGCCCTGTCGCAAAACACCTTTGACCAGGCCAAGGCGGAACCCGGTTTCTTCCGGTGAACCTGCCTCCAGTTCGTGAGATAATCCGCTTCGTGGAGCGATGTCTGTTTTTTTCCGGCCTCGCTCATTCCGGTGGGGTAACGTGGTGCGAGTGAGGATGTGCCGGGTCTGTTCTCGGAAAATAAAAAATAGAAACATCGCAAAAAGAGCAATGAACATGTAGAGAGAAAGCAGCATACCGAACCTGAGCCCAAAATTCAGAGCAGAGGCGACCACGACCTGCAGCAAACTCAGCATCAGCAGTTGCCAGTAGATACGGATCGTCTTGCGTTGGTAGAGGAGTACAATTTGCAGGTAGATCAGGAGATAGGCAATCGCCAGAAGTTGGCGCTCGCGCTGGAGTTGGAAAAAGTCATGGACCGAAACGAGTACAGCGGCAACCGCTGCGAGGTTGGCAATATGCCGGTTTAAATAGATCCAGCCATAACGGTCGGTAACGTAGAGGCTACTTATTGCGGCGAAAATCGCGACCAGCGGCAACACCAGGTTTCCGGAACTCATACCCAGAAGCAACGTTGCCATCGCTGCTAAAAGGGCAATTGTACATTGTAAGGTGCGTTCAGTATTCACATCGGTACTTCATAAAAGTTTTTCAGTTCTGCACCTGCGGTGTGGATGCAGGTGACCGCTCCCGAGACGACGCTGTGCGCATGATCTGCCTCGTACTCCGAGAGAAGCGTGTGTGGATCGAGCTGGCGGGGGCTGAGAATCAATGTCGGTGTTCCTGCCGGTAACGGCTCATCATCTTGCAGCAAGTCGCTGAGACAATCTTCCGAAGGAGGGCTCGCGGTAGCCAGCATGGTCAATAGCTGCGGCAGTTGGCGTAAATGGACCGGGCTGGCATGATGGGCGACATCGTTACCGTGGACTGCAAGTCGCAGATGACAGTTACCGCGGTGGCAAAGGTGGGTCACGATGGTCGCGGCAAAACTGATGGTCGCTTCGATCGCTTCCTCGTTCCCTTCGCCCGGTGGGCTATCGGAGAAAAGGTCTACGAGCAGATTGAGATCGAGCTGCTGCTGTTGCTCGAACTGCCGGACCACAGGCGAACCGCGGCGTGCTGTGCTTCGCCAGTGGATCAGACGCCGGCCATCGCCTGTCCGCCAGTCTCGCAGGCCGTGAAAATCACCGGCGGGTTGGTACGACGACCGGAGTTGTGCGGTCTTGCTCGTGCCGACCTCGTGGAACAGTCGCATCCAGTTCGGAGTCAGGTTTCCACAGCGGGGAAAGACAACGACCCGTTCTACGCCTCGCCACAATCGATAGTGGCGGATCAGCCCCAGGGGAAATCCAGTTGAAAGCCGAGACGGGCCAATTTTGTACATGCCCCGTTGGTAGAGGCGGGCACTGTAAGAGAGGCATGCGCTACCGGCCATCGGGATTCGCCAGAATAGGAGGCTGAGTGTTTTCGGGGGGATGGTTGCCGGCATCGATTCGTTGATGATTGTTTCCTCGAGTTTCACAGCCCAACTAGCCCTTTTGCCGAGCAGGTTTCGCGAAGACCTTTTTTTGACTTCGACATTGACCACGAGAAGCTCGCCAGCGGTGATCGAATGTGTCAGCTGCCGCTTGACACTCAGTCTGCGGAGGCTCACCACCGCTGCACGCCAATTAAAGAAAAAGGGGAAAAGCATCATCCCCGCAATCACCATGAGCAGGTTGACTTCCCGCAGGATCGAGCCAAACATGACGAAGCCGATTACCAGCAGGTAATAGAGGCCCTCGCGGCAAATGACGGTTTTGAATCGCAAGATAGTGACTCACAGCAGATTCTCTTCCGAGAAGCTCCTGCTTCCTTTCCCCTTCAGTTACGGGTTGTCGCTAAGCGGGGACCGGAATCTGATCGACGAGTCTCTCGAGGAGCGATTCGGTAGCTTTACGGTGCCCGCTATGCATATAGCCCTTGGTAATCACGCGATGCGCAAGGACCGGGACCGCAAGATGTTTGATGTCATCGGGGACGACGTAATCGCGACCATTGACCGTGGCCAGGGCCTGGGCTGCCCGGTACAAACACAAAGCCCCCCGGGTGCTTGCTCCCACATGCAATTCATCACTTTCCCGAGTGAGTTGCACCAGATCCAAAAGGTAGTGGCGAATAGGTTCTGTGATTCGAACTTGACGGGTGTGATTTTGCATGGCGAGAATTTGCTCGCAATCGAGTACCGGCTGGAGTCGTTCTACCGGTTCGCCCGCGCGGTGATCGTCGAGAACCTGAAGCTCTTCGTCGCGGTTTGGATAACCGAGCGAAATGCGAAGGAGAAAACGGTCGAGCTGGCTTTCGGGGAGTGGGTAGGTCCCTTCGAATTCGAAGGGGTTCTGGGTTGCGATCACCATAAACGGTTGCGGCAGATTGTGGGTTTCGGCATCACTGGAAACCTGCCCGTCACTCATGGCCTCAAGCAAGGCACTCTGGGTGCGTGGTGTGGTTCGATTGATCTCGTCGGCCAGAACAATATTGGCAAACACAGGGCCTTGGATAAATTCGAACTCGCCGCTTGCCTGGCGGTAGACATTGGTGCCGGTAATGTCACCAGGCAGCAGGTCAGGGGTAAACTGAATCCTGCAAAATTGTCCATTGACGCTCTTTGCAATCGCCTTTCCAAAGAGTGTCTTACCGACCCCCGGCACATCTTCCAGGAGCACGTGCTCGCCCGCCAACAGCGCGACGATACAAAGACGGATCGCATCGGTCCTTCCCAGGACCACCTGAGAAATATTCGCCTCCAGTTGGGCTGCCAGTGCATACACCTCGGTGTCTGTTGCTAGCTGTTCGCTCATCTAGGCAGATTTCCTGGTGCCCCGTTCTCTCTTGCTGTGCGGACAATCGATTTGCCCCCCATTCGCATGCATTATATCGTATCGTTCAGGCGGTTGCTCGGCCACCGGCCACAAAGGACGAATGTCCGATGGTTCGAGCTGTCGCAGCGGAAAACAATATTCAATAAGAGAGGGGAACAAGAGCAGGGCGTGCAGAGATGCTCTCTCCCGCTCTACGGTAGAATAGATCTGCTTACGACCACTTTCAAAATGTGTGGTGTCAGTGGATCTCTTTGGCCGCAAGGATCTCACGGCTCGGGACTTTGATATCCCAGGCAAGTCCTAGCTTTTTCATGGCATAGATTGCAAGCCAACTGGTATCGATCTGCCACCAACGTAAGCCATGCCTTGCCGATGTGGGAAATGCATGGTGGTTGTTATGCCAGCCTTCGCCGAATCCCAGCAGGGCACAGACAAGATTGTTGGTCGATTTGTCGTTCGTTTGATAGTCGCGTTTGCCAAACATGTGACAGACGGAATTGATCGACCAGGTGATGTGATGGCCCATGAAAACGCGCACTAGCCCACCCCAGAGAAGTCCCAACAGTGCACCTTTCCAGAGTGGATCTCCGCTCAACCAAGCAATCAGTACACCGATACTAGCGGGCATGGCGAAGCTGATCAAAACCCAAAGGTAATAAAAGCGATCTACCCAGACAAGAAACTTATCCTGCAAAAGGTCGGGTACGTAGCGACTCAAATCGGGTTTGGACCAGTGGGTTGTGAGCAGCCAACCACAGTGACCGTAGAAAAAACCACGGATTGTGTTCCAAAGGCCCTTACCATGTAGATTGGGCGAATGCGGATCTCCGAGGGCGTCCGACCGTTGGTGGTGTTTTCGGTGGACCGCGCACCAGACCAGTGGCGACCCCTCGATGCTCAACGCTCCCATCATCATCCAGAATGCGCGGAGCGGTTTATAGGTTTCGAAGGAGCTATGGGTCAGCAGTCGGTGGAAGCCGACGGTAACCCCCATTCCCGACATGCACCATGCCACAACGATCATCGCCAGAAAAGGCCAGCCCATCCAGCCAATAGTCCAGCAGTAATAGACCCCTGCGAGGAAACCGAGAAACGGCGCAATGATCGCGGTCAGCATGATTGTGCGATTGAACCAATCAGCCGGTTCACTGATGGGTTCCTCAGGGCCGCCCGCAGGCAAATTCCCGTCAGCTTTTTCGGAGTCTGTCGCGACGATGGATTGCGCATCCCCGGAAGCCCCCCAGGCCACATCTGTTTCACCTGAGACCGTCTCCTCGGAGGTTAGGTCACGGTTGATTGGAGCAAGGGACAAGGTTTGTTTTCCTTTAATAAAAGGTCTGAAAACCGCACCTGCGACGGGGAGGATCGTACTGATTCTCCACATCGCCGTCTACGGCTGTTCGATGTTTTAATAACCCCACAAATATCTAATACGAATGCCAACCGATCGTGGATCGCTAAGACGCGATTTGGATTAAATCGCTAATTTTCCGTGTGGTTTTAGAAAAGAGAACCGGTCCATTTCCTGACTCGTTGCCCACAAAGGCTATGACCGCATCGGCTGGCGGTCGCGGGGGGTAACCTGGGCGTTTCGCGAAAAACATAATGTAACAGCGAGAGGCCGGTATTGATAGAGTGGTGGACGCTCGGATACCGGCTCGTGTATGGGGGGGCGGGTCGCCGAAGTGCAAGTTATTGCGTAATGGACAGCATTCTTCGCCGGAAGGATGCCAACACCTTTTCATGGTTCTCCTGGACGATTATCGACGAGAGGTGAAAACGTTTAAAAGAGTTCAGCGACCGATTGGCCCTCGGTGACGATTTTGACAGGCCTTCCGCTCCCACTGATGTTTTCGTGCTCCGCGTCGATCTGGAGGGATTGACAGTAGGTTTGAAAAAGATCTGGGACGGTGACTGGGCGATCGACGACTTCACTGCCCTGTTCGTTGACTCGGCCGATCACCTGGCCACCTCGGATGCCACCCCCGGCAAGAGCTGCACAAAATGCGCGTGGAAAGTGATCCCGCCCACCACGAGGATTGACTCGCGGTGTGCGTCCGAACTCGCCCATCCAGACGATGAGTGTCGAATCGAGCATTCCCCGCTGTTTTAGATCGGTGATCAACTGTGCCATTGGCTGATCAATTTGCGAGGCAAGTTCAGGTGTTTTGGTGAAATTGTCCTGGTGGGTATCCCAGCCCCGGCAATGGACCTCGACGAAGGTTACCCCCGCTTCAATGAGGCGTCGGGCTAAGAGGCATCCGGAAGCAAATTCTGATGTTCCGTACGCTGTGCGGATTTTTTCCGGTTCTTGCATGAGGTCGAACGCGTCCATCTGTGGGCTGAGAATCATCTGTGAAGCCTTGTCATAGAGCTTGCGATGTGTTTCTACCTGGTTCCCTCCACTGGTTTGAGCGAAGGGTTCCTGCAAGCGGGATAAGAGGCTCAATCGCTTTTGATAGCGCTCTGTGTCGGTTGTGGGTTGGGTGTTGGCTGGCGGTTGCTTCGGGTTACCATGGAGAAATGGATTGTATTCCGGTCCGAGCATGCCACCGCCAGGGCCACCCTTGCGGCCCGCGCCGATACGGACGAAAGAAGGTAGCGCGTCTTCGCGTTGAGCGATTTCTTTAGCTGCGACCGCACCGAATGTCGGGTATTTGAGGACTGCCGTCGGCAGGTAACCGGTGTGGAGTAGAAACGAGGCCCGGTTGTGGCTCCCTTCTTTGCTACTCATCGATCGGATGATCGCAATGTCGTCCATTGTTTCTGCAATGCGAGGAAGGTGTTCGGAAATATGGATGCCCGGCACGGCGGTCCGGATTGCCTTGGTCCCGCCGCCATTTTCGTGACCTACCAACGGGCTGAAGGTTTCGAACTGGCTCGGCCCTCCCGCCATCCAGAGCAGGATACAGTTCCGCTTATCCTGTTTTAATTCACTTGCCTGCAGAGCCATCTGGTCGGGCCAGGAGAGGCTTCCGGCGGCGAGGGCCGCCGCCGGGACACAGCGGAGAAAATCGCGTCGGCGAACAGTGCGATTGCACCGTACGGTTGCGTCGAGTTGGTGATACTGCATTGTCTTTGTCTCCCGGTCCTGTTGTTGATTTGCAGCAGCTGCGTTTACTATTTCTGATATCGTGTGCCAACATTCTGTGTTACTTGCGATGTCGGAACTCCGCAGAATTAATCAATGCCCAGAGGATGTCTTCGCAGGCCTCCCTGCGGTCGCCGGTTTGTTCAATGTGCGCAAGGCAGGTTTTTAGTTCCTCTTGGCACGGCTTACGGGAGAGGCAGCGGAGGTAGAGCTGTTCTGCCAAGCCTTGGTTATCTGCATTTTCGGCCAGCATCTCTCCGAGCATGCTGCCCTTCCGATCGCTGCTGATGAGTCGATGGAGCTGCGGACTGTTCATCATTAGCAGCGCCTGTGGGATCGTGGAGTTGATCTCATCGCGAGGCAGGCTCGGATCGTAGAAAAAGGCCAGATTGAAAAGAGCCGCACCACGCTTTTGTTTTTCAGGCCCTTGGCCCTTACCGTCCTTGCCTTTGCCTTTGC
>JABABY010000074.1 GCA_014237955.1 Planctomycetota bacterium | reverse complement strand
TTCGCACTACTCAAGCCGATTGATACCCAGTTTCTTATATCCCTCCATAAAATCCATTGGTCCAGTCTGAGCAATACCGGTTTTGCCATTGTCTTGCTGATTATTTCTTTAAGTAAATTGCATCAGGAACATCCGGAGAATGTACTTCATCTGTGGCAAATATTACTTTACCCCGTTTACATTCTCTGTGGCGTGGCGATTCTCTACAGCCTGATGATCGCACTCGCATCCACCAGTATCTGGCTGGGACGCAATCAATCGCTTTACAATTTCTGGTTTTACATAACGAACTTTTCTCGCTACCCCATGGAGATTTATAGCGGCCCGCCTGGGGCTGCACGTCGCTGGATCGGCGAATCTCTGAGAATGTTTTTTTCGTATGCCATCCCGGTACTGATTGCCGTCAATGTGCCCGCTCGCCTGTTGGCCAAACCCTTGGATCCAAACAATACAACAATGGCAATCTTCGCAATCTTTGCGACAGCCGGTAGTCTGCTGGCCTCCCGCGGTGTCTTTTATTGGGCCCTACGGGGTTACCGTAGCGCGAGCAGTTAGATCCTGTTGGGGATTGTCAGTGACAGGTGATTGATGCACGATATAGCCTCCGCTGAAACTACAATGTGAGGAAATTATGAAACTCGCCTTTAGTAGCAATGCCTACATGCATTTCTCTATCGAGGAGACGATCGCCAGAATTGCCGACTGCGGTTATAGCGGTATCGAAATTCTGGCCGATGTCCCTCACGCTTGGCCAGCCGGATTGCTCCAAGAGCGTAAAGACTCCATAAGAGAATCACTTACTAAACACAATCTGACGATATCGAATATCAATGCCTTCATGATGAATGCGGTCGCCGATCCGAGGCAGCCGTATTGGCATCCCGGCTGGACCGACCCGGACCCCCACTATCGCGCCATTCGCCGGGAGCATACAAAACGGTGCCTGCAGTTGGCTGTAGACATCGGCGCCAAAAATATCACGACAGAACCAGGAGGATTTCTTGCACAAGAACAATCGTGGCAGCAAGGTGCTGATATTTTCTACGAAGAACTGATGCCCTGTATAGAATTGGCCGAGCAACTGGGCGTTGACCTGCTGATCGAACCTGAGCCAGAACTGTTGATCGAAACGTTTGGTCAATATCTGGAATTCGTCGACCGAATCGATTCGAAGCGACTCGGCCTGAATTTCGACATCGGGCATTCATACTGTGTGGGGGAAGACCCAGAAGAATGGATCGCCAAGATGCAATCGCAAACACGCCATTATCACGTTGAGGATATTGCCGCATCGCGGGTCCATGCCCATCTCATTCCGGGACATGGCGCCATCGATTTTGCAGCCACATTACGTGAAATCAGTAAAACCGATTACGACGGATGGGTCACTGTCGAACTTTATCCCTACATCGACAATCCCGATCGCGCCGCTCGAGAAGCCCACGACTACTTACAAACATTGATGAAACAGCTCGAGATTCCCATCCAATAGATCCCATGGCTCCCTCTAACTCAAAACTTTACGCCTACCTTGAACTCCTGCGACTGCCCAATGTCTTTACGGCAATCGCTGATGTGATGATGGGCTATTGGTTTGTCACGTGGTCCCCTATTCGAAAAGACCTGCCACCTGGAGAAGTGGGAATCCTGTTGTTGCTGGCCGTAGCTTCAAGCTGTCTCTATCTGGCGGGTATGGTGCTCAACGATTACTTTGACCGCAACAAAGACATGCACGAAAGGCCCACACGGCCAATTCCCTCACGAAGGGTACCGGAATCGGCAGCGCTCTGGATGGGGAGCGAACTAGTGATCGTTGGGGTGGCGGTTTCCTGGCTTGTGAGTTTTTTCGCGGCAACACCACTGACAGGGTTGGTCGCTTTTGCCTTGGCCTTTGCCGTTATTTTCTACGATGGTTTTCTCAAAAAAACATGGTTGGGTCCCATTGGGATGGGGCTCTGCCGGATGCTCAATATCTTGATGGGTATGACCGCAGCGGGTGGTGGATTGTCACCCGTTGATTTTCCAGTGCACTATGTTGTTGCCGGGGGCATTGGAATCTACGTTGTTGGCATTACTTGGTTTGCTCGGACCGAAGCGAACCAGAGCCATCGTGGCCAACTTCTGGCAAGTTTGGTTGTAATGCTTCTGGGTATGACAACGCTCGCCACATTTCCTCATCTTCTCGCACCAAGTGAAACCTTCGTCGCAACAAAGATGAATGTCTGGTATGCATTCTGGTCGCTCATCGCCCTGCAGATTATCTGGCGATGTTCTCGTGCTCTTTTTCGGCCTTCGCCAGAACATGTCCAGTATGCCGTAAAGACGTGCTTGCTGTCGTTAATTGTACTGGATGCTACGATAACGTTTGCTGTGCAAGGTGAAGAGAAGGCCCTGCTTCTTCTCGTCCTTCTAATCCCCACTCTTTTTTTAGGTCGGTTTATTTATTCGACATGAGTCGCTCTGTCCTCTATCTATCCGTTCCGGGATTGCGTGCCGTCGACTTGGCGACTATGCCAAATCTCCAAAAGATCGCTCAAAGCGGATCGCAGGCTACCCTGGTGCCTAGTTTTCCCTGCGTCACCTGGCCCGTTCAGTGCAACATGCTCTGTGGCTGCCTTCCCGATGAACATGGCGTTGTTGCCAACGGCTTCTATTGGCGAGATTCTCATCAGGTAGAAATGTGGACCGCTTGGAACAAAACAATCCAGCAGCCTCAAATCTGGGATACCCTCGAAACGCTCGGGAAGTCGAGTGCCGCTTGGTTTCCCATGCTCAGCAAAGGATGTAGCGCCGAAACAGTCTGCATGCCAGCGCCGATTCATAATCCGGATGGTTCGGAATCTCTCTGGTGCTACAGCAAACCAACCCAATTCTATGGCGAACTGGTCGAAGCGCACGGGCATTTTCCACTACAACACTTCTGGGGGCCCACTGCCGGGATTGAGTCCTCTACATGGATTGCTGAGTCGGCCGTGACCGCCGCCGCCCGCTTTAAGCCAGACTTTTTTTACATCTATCTGCCACACCTAGACTACGCTGCACAGAAATTTGGACCGGAAAGCCAAGAAGCGAATCTCGCGGTCATCCAATTAGACGACTTGTTGTGTAATCTCGTGACCGACATGCAGGCAGCGTATGACAAAGAACTCCTTTGGCTCCTCGGCAGCGAATATACCATTGCACCTGTAGACCACGTCACATATCCCAATCGGGTATTGCGTGAGGCAGGCTTACTAAAGATCCGCGAAGATTCCGGGGAGTGGATTGACTTTGCTGCGAGTAAAGCCTGGGCTCTGGTCGATCATCAATTTTCTCACATTTTCTTGGATCGCCCCGAATCCGCAGACACAATCCGTCAGGTCGTGGACCTCTTCACAGGCATGCCGGGAATAGCAGAGATTCTTGCAGGACAGGACCGCGAAAAATACAGGATGCATCATGAGCGAAGTGGCGAGGTTATCTTAATTTCTGAACCGCATAGTTGGCAAGCGTATTACTACTGGCTCGATGATGCGAATGCTCCGCCCTTCGCTAGAACTGTAGACATCCACCAAAAACCGGGGTATGACCCTGTGGAGTTGCATTTTGATCCTGTTCGTCGAGACATTCCATTAGATGCAACTTTGGTAAAAGGTTCTCACGGTGCGCCAATGACTGCCACATCGCAGCCGGGAATTCTGATTGCCTCTCACGATGGAATACTGGAGTCGCATTCCATTCGAGACCATGAGATCGCCCATCTGATTCTTAGCCAATTCGGTGCCCGTTAGCGACCACACTTTAGTCTTCTTCGGTAGGGGGCCACACAAGAACCGCCCCTTCGAGCGATGAGGTTATTGATCGGCCACATTCTTTTCATCGGGAGGCGCAAAATGAAAATTACGACTCTGGCTAAAAAATGCTAGTGGATTTTCGTAGACAACTCGACGAATCAAACTCTCCGGATGTCCGCGAAGACGCATCGCGAGAATAAAATCCGGAACTGCCGTTGGCTTGGAAGGGCCCCAATCGCCCGCCGAATTTACAAGCAACCTCTCCGGACCGTATCGCTCGACAATATCGACCGCACGGTCGGGAGTACATTTGCTCACGGGATAGAGGGTCATGCCTGCCCAAAACCCCTCTTCCAAAACGTGTCGCGCAGTGTGTTCTTCAACATGGTCGACACACACCCGCGATCGATTCAAGCGAGCATCATCACAGAGCATGTCTAAAATCATCCGAGTCCCCTGATACTTATCCTCCAAGTGCGGGGTGTGGATCAAAATTTGTTCATCCGTTTTGGCTGCTAAATCTAAATGTTCCAGAAAAATCGTTGCCTCATTTTTTGTATTTTTGTTCAAGCCAATCTCACCAATCCCCAACACCCCTGGGCGATCGAGAAATTCTGGAATCATCGCAATGACTTCACGAGAAAGTTCGACATTCTCTGCTTCCTTTGCATTAATACAGAGCCAGGTGTAATGCGCAATGCCGTACCAACCCGCCCGCTTGGGTTCGAATTCTGTGAGCTGGCAAAAATAGTCTCTAAAACCGTCGACACTGCCCCGGTCAAAACCGGCCCAAAAAGCCGGTTCACTCAGGCCAACACATCCCATCTTTGCTAACATCTCGTAATCATCTGTCGTTCGGGAGACCATATGGATGTGGGGATCAAAGTAGTACATAAAAATGCTTCGGCCTGAAGTCTTAGTGTACAGTGATGGTATCGGATCGGGATGCCAATCAACTATCTAGATGGCATCTCTAACGTTTTTATCCACTGATCGTCGTAGGGCCGTGAAAAGATCAATTGGATCTGCTCCGCCCGAGTGGCATTCTCTTTTTCCGAAAGAAGCACCTCAAGAGCTTGACGAATAAGGGGCATCTCTCGGTTTGCGATAAGATCACCACGAGAGCGATCAATGCGATCAAACGTTGCCGCTATTTCTAGAACTTTTGCGCGAATGCCAAGGTATTCGCGTTCGAGCAACTCTGCTGCGCCAATCGGAACATCCATAAAGATAAAGGCCCTTCCACCCGGATGAATTCGTTATCACTACCAAGCCAGACACGAACCCGTGAACCAAAAAATTGTGGCCAATGTTCGTTACCGACTCGGGCCACATCAGTCTCGCAATGACTGGCTTATGGATCAAGCGGGCAAAGGCAGAAAAGGGGATCTTATTTCGGCACCATCGATATCGTCGCTCCAATTGACTTCAGCGAGTAAATTCCAAATAACCGCATCTCGGATGTATTGGTCTATTCGCCAGGATCAACTCGATGGGCGTCGACGAAATGGAGATCCTCCCTTATTTTTTCCCGGCAGAAAATCTTCCGGTTTTGCGCGACTTCCAAGGCCAATCGATCCCTCGCGGCCCGAATATCCCATGTAGTTCAGCAAATCTTTCAAATCTAGTTTCTCAACGCCATACTGTTTTGCACTCTTCGTAATTTTACCGTGTGCGTCCGTCAACTTCTGGGAACTCTTATCATTCGGAGGAGTCCCGACTACGAGATACTTTGTCTGTGAAGAGAGCTTGCCCATTCGGTTTCCCTCACTATCGACAAAGGCATCGACCAAGCCTCCATTGCGTTTGATCAGGCTGATCAACATTTCAAGATCATTCATGCCGTCACCATCGATGTCGATAAAACCTGTAATCGCAAATCGCTCTGGACGACCACGATGAAAAATGGTGGAAATCAGGCGATCCCCTTTAACAATCGGGGCTTTAGACCCATCATATGCCGGTTCAAATTTGTCGCTCGTTATCCTGGCGACGGACAAATGCGGTTCATCGATGCGAATCACTTCGATGGTGCCTTTTGGCTCTGCACCCACTGCGTTGACTACATCATCTCCGTAAACGCTGAAGGTCGTCTGTCGCCTCAAACCATCTCCATACCCTAAATTGATATAGACCGTTCGACTCGGCTGATTAACCCAAATGACTTCACCATCTGGAGCTTCGAGATTGACTTCTCGAGACTTCTTCAATTCACCGACTGCCCCTTGCAATTGAGTCTCTTTTGACTCGATTAGGCTATCACGGTCAGCAATGTCTTCCTTTTTTTTATCGAGTTCTTTGTCTTTTTTATTTAATGACTCCTGGATTCTTTTATTGTCTTCTTCTTGTGCCGCAAGATGTGCCTGAAGTCCCCTATCATACTCCTCATGCTTCTCCTTGATTTGTTTGGCTTGTGCTTGAAACTGTTCTCTTAGCGCAACAATTTCCTTATCCTTTTCGTCGACGATGTTCGTGTGTTCTGTTTTAATCGTTTCAACGTCGGCCTTTTGCTTTGCAAATTGTTCGTGGAGTTGTTTGTTGGCAATGGTTAGAAAGTCCAACATTTCAGGATAGTTTGCCGCCTGAGGATCCACAGCTCCATTGTTTGGGTAGGTCTCTGCAAATCGATGTTGATCATCTGCGAACTGGGTCAAAATATCCTCAACGAGGTCGCCGCCACCCTTGCCGACCACACTCTTGAGATTGTTGATCTTCTCCTTGACCTCCGCACTCTTTTCATCCGCCACTAGCGTTTCTTTCTCCGCGACATTCCGCGCTTTTACCGCTTCTTCTTCCGCCTTATAAAAGATAAACGTAGTGACACCCAGAATGATTGTCAGAACGATGGAGACGATCAAGCCTATCTGATACACAGTCGTCTCTCTTGTTTTAGCCATGAAAACCTCTCCTCAAACAGAATGTTCTCGGGGCTGGTTCCAAGCAGTGTTATCACGGAACCATCCCACAGGCACCGCCAGCCTTTACCCCAATAATCTTAGCTCATAGAAAGAAGCGGCATTCACAAAATATCATTCTTCGACAACAAATTGCCACATAAAACCTTTTTCTGATTAGACTTACGGCAGTTCAGTGTATTCCATTTTAACTGGGTGCTCTAACGTGCTTTCGGATGAATCCCCCGGGAGTAGGCTAACATTCACTCCTCTGATCAGCAGGAAATATTCAAACGTGACCGGGCAGCAAAACGCTTCAACTACTCGATCATTTGACCCCAGCTAGCAGAATGTACTGATTTGCTAGCAACCGGCTACTGATATGGACGCTCTATCCACAATTCAGTAGCCTCCCCGCCCTCATCTAGAAAATGTCCCTTTAATGTATAGCGCGATGCGGGTTTCGTCCGTAATCTGAGCGTCGACTGAGAATCATATGGCGATCCCTCTGCCATCACAATCGACATCCCCGCGTCCTGTAGCCCGCGCTACAGAGTTAATTTTACCAGTGGGACTCATTGCAGGTCTCCTTGTCATCTTCATTCCTTTACCAGCTGCCATCATTGATGTGCTGCTAGTAGGAAGTATTACTTTCTCGGTCATCGTCCTGTTGACCACGATCTACATACGGACTCCTTTGGAATTCAATATTTTCCCCTCTCTGTTGTTGGCAGCCACCTTAGGCCGCCTTGTGCTGAATATTGCAACAACACGACTCATCCTCACGCAAGCAGAGTATGATGGGGCACGAGCCGCAGGCGGCGTCATTGAATCGTTTGGTAATTTTGTTGCCGGTGGCAATATTGTGGTCGGGATTGTCATCTTTTCTATTATCCTATTAATCCAGTTTGCTGTCATTACAAAGGGAGCAACACGTATTTCAGAAGTAGCGGCCCGATTTGCTCTCGATGGAATGCCTGGTCGTCAGGTGGCAGTCGATGCTGATTTAAATGCGGGAATTATTGATAAAGCAACCGCCCAACAACAACGCCACACGATTCATCAGCAAGCAGACTTTCTCGGTGCAATGGATGGGGCCAGCAAGTTTGTCCGAGGTGACGCAGTCGCCGGTCTGATCATTACGATTGTAAATATTGTGGGTGGACTGGTGATTGGCATCTTCCAACTTGGATTTCCTCCGCTGGAAGCAGCTAATCTTTTTACCCGTCTAACGATTGGCGACGGATTGGTCAGTCAGTTGCCGGCATTGCTTATTGCACTTGCAGCCGGCCTTTTAGTGACCCGTAGCAGTGTATCTACCAATCTACCGCTGGAACTTGTCGGCCAGTTGTTCTCTCGACCCAAAGCACTCATTGTTGCAGCTGTTTTTCTCAGCTTGCTGCTACTGACCAACCTCCCAAAAGTGCCTTTAATTCTTCTGGCGATGATCTGCGTCGGGTTTTCATTGATTCTTGTACGATCCAAGAACAAGGAACCATCCGAGGAGAGTAACCAGGCACAAAAAAACGAAAAACCGCAGATTGAGAGCTTGTTAGCTGTCGATCCCCTGGAAATTGAAATCGGGGTCGGATTGATCCGCCTTGCAGATCGTTCGCGGGGCGGAGATTTGCTTGAGCGGATCCAGCACGTGCGCGAAAAAGTTGTCTTACAACTCGGCTTGGTGATGCCCAAGGTCCGTGTTCATGACAAAGTGCAGCTAAAGGCCAATGAATATCAAATCAAGATTTCTGAGGTCGTGGTTGCCTCGGGAACCAGCCATTCGAGTACCGCTCTGGCAACTGCTCTGATGGAAAGCATCGATAGTCATGCAGCCGACCTCTTAACCCGCGATGCCACCAAATTTTTAATTGACCGACTGAGACAGACCCATCCCGTCATTGTGGAGGAACTGATACCAAAAAAGATTTCCCTTGCAGAAGTCCAACAGACCCTGCAACTCCTCTTACGTGAACGCCTGCCTATTCGACAAATGGAATTGATACTCGAAGCCCTAGGAGATGGATGTTCCAGTGAGGACAACCCGATTCGACTCACAGAATATGTGCGACAGCGCATGGCGAGAACGATAACGAGTCGTTATTGCGATGGAACTGGCGCAATGCAGGTCATGCAGCTAGAAACAATATTTGAGGATTCGATCCGAGAAGCAATGCACTACACCCAGTCGGGACTGACGGTCAATATTGCACCATCCATTGCTGAAGAACTGCTGGATCAACTCGAGATTACGCTCGACAACCCAGATAATCATCAGCCACTTTTACTAGTACCAACGGACATCCGGCCTGCGGTCCGTCAATTGACCGCATCGCGCTTACCCCAACTCACTGTGCTAGGGTTTGGAGAAATCACGCACGACACGCAAATTCATACAGTCGCGATGCCTGGGGAAGTGGCAATGTCCATACGCTAAATGAATTGCACACCATTGTCCAACATCGACATGTCCCAGAATCAACAGCTTTGGCTGCTTGGCTTAGTAAAAGATAGGACCTGGACTGAACTTGGGTACACT